>JAIEMG010000272.1 GCA_019752375.1 Gemmataceae bacterium
CTTGTCACCTTGTCACCTTGTCACCTTGTCACCTTGTCACCTTGTCACCTTGTCACCTTGTCACCTTGTCACCTTCCTTTAGTCCCCCCGCAACGTCAGTCCATACTGCTGAAGCTTCTCTCGCACCTCGTTGAGCGACGTCATGCCGAAGTTCTTGGACTCCAGCAGTTCGTCCGCCGTGCGCTGCACCAGATCGCCCAGCGAGTTCAGGCCTAGCCGGTTCATGCACTTGCGGGCACGCACCGACAGGTTCAGATCGCTGACGGGCTTGTTCAGGACCGCCTGCTCTTCGGCCGAAAGCGGCTGTTGCGGACGGTAGCGCATTTCGTGGAAGGAACCTTCTTCCAGCGACTGCCCCAGGCGCAGGCCCTTCGAGGCCATCATTTCCTTGATTTCGCTGAGCGACGTCTCGCCAAAGTTCTTGCTGCTCAACAGCGACTGCTCGCTCACGCGCGTCAGGTCACCCAGCGTGCGGATGTTCATCTTCTTCAAGCAGTTTCGGCTGCGGACCGACAACTCGAAGTCGGTGACGGGGATTTCCAGCACCTGAGAGAACTGCTTGGTGAAGCTCTCTTCCTCGGGGCTGTAGTACATCGTCGTCGATGCCTGGGCATCCTTGAGGAAGAGCCGTGCCTGCTCGTCGGTCGGGTTGGCGTGCAGCACCTTGCGATAGCAGTCGACCGCCTTGTCGAATTTCTCGCTGTCTTCGTAGAGCACGCCCAGGTTCATCAGCACGCCGATATGGACCGGCGGATAGTTCAGGCAGCGCTCGTAGAACCCGATGGCTTCGTCGTCGTTGCCGGCAAGGTCATTGGCGAATCCGAGCTGGAACAGGGCGCCCGTGTGCCCGGGATCGAGCTCGATGGCGCGCTCCAGGTGCTTGAGTGCGGTGAAGCGGTCGCCATCGGTGAGGAAACAGCTGGCGAGCTGGAAATGGTATTCGGCGCTGTGGCTCGACAGGTTCTCGAGCTTGTGGAGGAGCTGGCGAGCCTCTTTCATCTCGCCTTTTTGCCGTAGGATACCGGCTCGCATCAGCTGGACTTGCGTCGCGGTATAGCCAGACTTCTCAGCCTTGTCGAACGCCTTGAGAGCTTCGTCGAAGTCCTGCCGGTCGGCCAGGGCACGGCCCAGGTAGAAGCACGACAGGGCGCCTTCCGACTGACGAAGATTATCGACGGCATCGGACAGGTGTCCCAGGAAGAACGACGCGATGCCGAGCTTCAGGTGCCAGCGCTTGGCAGCCGCTCCGCTGGATGCTTCCAGCTTCTTCTTGAGCTGCGCCGTCACTTCGCGCAGTGTCCGGTACTGGGTGCCTCCCTGCGCCAGGCCTTCGCGCAGCTTCTGCACGGTGCCCGCATCGCAATCTTCTCGTTCGACCAGCAGCGCCTTCAAATCGATCAATGTGTCAACCATGCGGCTCCCTCACCTCCAGACCAAGCGTCATGAAATCCGCGGATAAGACCAGTCCGCCGCGCACGAGAGGACTCTCGGCAATCCTCGCTTGCACGTTGGGCAGGGTATTGTAGGAATTTGGGGAAATCTCTTCGTTCCTGGACCGGTCCACTCAAGGCCCAAGTTGTGTGAGTTGGTAGTATAACAGGCGAACGAGTTTGTGCAAGAGCGCCGATATGTACGCGTGTTTATGTCTCGAAGCCGAGGGTTCCGACCCTGGGCTGGAAAGCCTGTTCCACCATGTCCAAGCACCGGCCAGCCCCTCAAGTTCCCGCCTGCTATGCGATGGTCCTTCCTGGACTCGAGTCGACCGCTGCCGAGGAGATCGAGCAGTCCCTGGGCGGCGAAGTAAAACGCTCGAATGACGGCTACGTCGTGTTTCGGCTGCCGGAGATCGATGCGTCGATCCTGCACCTCCGCACGGCAGAAGACGTGTTCCTGCTTGCCTGGGGCACCGACTCGCTCACGTTCCGTGCCGTCGATCTGGAAAGTATTCGCCAGTGGACCGCACGCGAGGCCGATTGGCGAACGCTTCTGCAAATCCACCATGCCATCCGGCCGAAACCCAAAGGCAAGCCGAGCTATCGTCTGGTCGCACAAATGACGGGCGAGCACGGTTACCGGCGCATCGACGCGCGCGATGCGATGGCGGAAGGCCTCGCGGGCAAGCTGCCTCCCAGCTGGAGGCACGCGGAGGAAAATGCCTCCGTCGAAGTCTGGTTGACGATCAACGGCGCGACGGCCGTATGCGGCCTGCGGCTGTCGGACCAAAGCATGCGGCATCGCACCTACAAGGACGAACATCTCCGCGCCTCGCTGCGTCCGACGCTCGCCGCGGCGATGGTACGTGTGGCCGGGGCACGTTTCGGACACGTGGTCCTCGATCCCATGTGTGGGGCGGGGACCATTTTGGCCGAACAACTCGAAGTGGGCAAAGGACAGATATCGGTGTGGGGAGGCGACATCGACGCATCCGCGCTGGCGGCGGCGGGCAGCAACCTGCGCCGGCTCGGTCGCACGCACCTGGCCCGCTGGGACGCGACACGCCTGCCGCTGCCGGACGCCGGCGTCGATCGCATTGTCTCCAATCCACCCTTCGGCAAACAACTCAGCAGCCCGGAGGAAATCGGGCCGCTCTATCGCGCGATGCTGCCCGAGTACGATCGCGTCCTGCGACCTGGCGGACGAGCCGTGCTACTGGTCAGCGACGTCGAACGGCTGCACGACGCCGCGCGCCACGTGCGGTGGAAACGGACCCAGGAGCTGCGCGTCCGCGTTCTGGGCCAACCGGCCGCGCTCACCGTCTGGCAGAAGCCTGGAATGGGCTGATTCCGGCCGTCGATAGGATTCACGCAGAGTCCGAAATGTGGGAGCGGCGCATGGCGAGGCTCTAGGCAAACGCGTTGGCGTTGGCCGGACCCCATCTTGGTCTTGCACGCCACGGTTTCCATCGTCGCTAGGCCAGCAACGATTCGCTATCTGTTGCGGGCCATCCGTGCTTCGCGCATTATGGGCAATGAGAGAATGAAGCTCAATCACCTTGCGTACTGGTGGTAGTTATGCGAAGTCAATTCACACTTGAATACTGGCAGGATGGCAAATTCTACGTAGGCAGGCTATTTGAAGTGCCCGGCGTTTTCAGCCAAGGCGAGACGCTGGACGAACTCCGGGAGAACATCCAGGATGCCTACGATTTGATGGTAACTCAAGAGCGGTCACCCGCCCCAACAGCAATCGGTGGAACTGGAGATATGAAGCGACAGGCCTTGGTCCGGGAGCTAGAGAAAGCAGGGTGTGAGTTCGTGCGCCACGGCAATCGGCACGATGTCTACCGCAATCCAGCCAATGGTCGGCAAGCTCCAGTGCCGCGCAACGTCGAAATCCCAAGCAGTCGGCCGGCTGACCAGAAAAGCGCGTCTGGCTACCTTCGTTCGGCCTCGAAAGTCGCCGTCACGGTCGTCGTGATGCCGCCGCGCGGCGTGAATGCGCCGACGACCTTGCACCGGGCCGGCTGACAGGCGGCGACGAAATCGTCGAGCAATCGATTCACGATGTGCTCGTAGAAGATGCCCTCGTTGCGAAATCGCTGCAAGTACAACTTCAGCGACTTGAGCTCGACGCAGCGCGTGGCGGGCGTGTACGTGTAGGTGATAGTGCCGAAGTCCGGCTGTCCCGTCATCGGACAGACGCTGGTGAATTCGGGGCAGACGATCTCGATCGTATAGTCACGGCCGGCGAACTGGTTGGGGAACGTCTCGAGTTGCTCGACCGACGGGGTTTCGGGGCCCGGCATGGATGAACCTCAGTTTCCTGTTCCGACGGGAAGCGGCGAATCGAACCATTCCATTCTACTTGATCGCCGCCGCGACCGTCACTGCCGGGTGAGCATATGGCATCGCACCAAGGGTCGTCGAAGCCGTCAGCGTCAGGCTCGCTGCCGGGGTCGCGTACTTGGGATCAACCTTCAATTCGATCTGGAATTCCGTGGATCCTGGTGCAATCGGCGCCAATGGTTTGGCGAGCGTGACTCCCGCCGGCAAGCCGTCGAGCTTTAATGTCACTGCGTCCTTGAAGACGGCCTGGCGATTGATCTTGCCCTTGATCGCGACCATCTGGCCTGGCGTCAGCGTGACTTTGGGGTCGACTTCAACATTGAACGGCCGCACGACCACCAGTGAAACCGCCGGTCCGACGACAAGCCGATCCACATTGTTGATCTTGACCTTCCCTTGCACAACGAGGTTTTGCTTGCCCTCCGGTGCGTTGGCTCCGGTCGCCAGGTTGAAGGTTGCGTTGCCGGCACCCGCGGCGGCGTTGGTGGGCTGAATCGTGAAAGTGCCCGGCGGCGCCGGCTGTCCCGCGGCGGGTGTGAAGCCTGGTACCGTCGCTGACACTTCGATTGGAAGGTTCGCCACGGTCATGCCGCGCGTCAATGTGACCGGAACCATCACGGGAAAGCCCTTCACCACTTCGACGATCGGCGGCCCTTGGAGGGCGAATGGGTCGGCTGCAGCCAGCGCCAGCGTCACATCGGTGAACGTCAACACCGAGGCAGCCGGGCTGACCTCGCGACTGACGACGATCTTGTGCTCGGCCATGCGGCGAATTTCCTTGCCCTCGCTCGTCGCTTTCCCCTCGATGCGGATGGCGACCGGCGCGGCTGGCGCCTGGGCCGTGCTGGTAATAGTGAGGACGCCCGCGGTCCCATTGGCGGGCACATCGCCACCCTGAACCGTCACGCCCGCCGGCAAGTTCGGCACGGACAACTGGATCGGTCCGAGGTAGCTGCGCCGAACGACTTGAACCGTCAGCGCCGCGGTGCCTCCCCGCGGGACATTAATTTCCGCGAACGGGAGCCGCAGTTCGAAGTCGGCGACGGCGGGCACAATGGTCAATCGATAGCCGAAGTTGATGCCGCCACGATGCCGTTGATCGCTCAGCTCGAGTATCAGAAGGTTGACGCCCATCGGCACGGTGAAATCAAGGGATGGATCAGCGCCCTTTAACGGCGGCTGGCCTGGAACGGGCGATGGAATGTCCACGTCATCGACCAGCGCCAGCTGCTTGCCGGCTTGATCGAGCACACGCAACACGCCGTCGAGCGAGGAACCGAGCGCCTCGGCCTGCACCGCGATCCGGTAACGCTGCCCGACTTCGACGGGAAACTGGAAGCGGTCGGTGTCGCCCTTCCGTTCGAGCCGGCTGTTGATGACGACCGGGGGGAGCACGTCGAGCGTCTTGGGGTCCTTGCCGTCGGCCTTGATCCACAGGCGTTCGGGAAGATCGCCGACTGCCAGCTGCGGCGACAGCATGCCGACCTTGAGGACGCCTTCCAGCGACAGCGGCATCGTGCCTGGGGTCAGCGGGTCTTCCAGGCGGCGCTGCACCTGCACTTCCTTCGCGAGACTGCCGCCGCGCAGCGTGAATGTCACCATCTCGCCGCGCTTCCCGCCGAGCGGAAAGACCTCCTGAATCACGTCATACTCGGCAATCTTCAAGCGATAGAACGGCGGGGGCGCCCCCTTGTATCTGCTGTCGGAGATCTCAACGACGTATTCGCCGTCGGCGGGCACGTCGAAATGGATGCGACAGTCGCCCCGCAGCGATTGCGAATCGTCGGCCGCGAGGAAACGCTGCTTGCCATCGGTCAACCGAAGCTGGGGCAAGAGGCCCGATCCCAGGCGGGCGGACTCCGTCTCGATCACCAGGCGCTGCCCCTTTTTCGCCTCGAAGCGAAAAAAGTCCACGTCGCCCGCCGCGCACTCGCCGTTGACGATGGTGGGAATCGCAATTTTCTGGGCCTTGTCGAAGGTGCTGTTGTCCTCCACTTCGTTGATGTTTGCAATGTGGTCCACGCAGAAGAAAAACAGGGCGGAGATGCCGTCGTCGGTCGCGACACGCAGCGGATAGACGCCGAAGGGCACGGACGGATCCACAGTCAGTTGAAAGCGTGCCTGGGCCGGATTCGGCTTGGCGTCCGCGACCAAGGCCGCGGTGCCCTTGAAGGGAAGCACGAGCTGACTCTGCGGCGTCAGGTTGGCGCCGACAACAATGATCTCCACGGTCTTGCCGCGCTCGGCGCCGCGCGGAGACACACGCGTCAACGTGGGAGGGGCCGCATCGAGTAGTGCAGGGAGGGCGAGAATCAGAGCGATTGACGCAAGGCAGCGGCTGCGGCGGGAGATCATGCCGGTTTCTCCTGTCGGCGGCCCGGCGATGGGTGCCGGGAGGTGGGAGTGAGACACCCATTGTAAGCGGCGAGCGGACGCACGGCACAGATTTTTAAGGCTGCATCGCAAGTCACTTCCCGGCGCGACCCAGCCCGAACTGGTCGCCGTTCCGCACCGGCACGCCGTCCTTGAAATGGATCTCGACCATCTTCTCGCTGTGGACCTCGCGGTCCTTTTCATCCTTGAGTGCGGCGACGATCTTCTTCGACTTCGTGTCGATCACCTCACCGGTCGAGGGCAGTGCATGCTTGCCATCCAGCGTGAAGGTCACCCAGCCCGGCTGCTCGCGCAGTTTGACGTCGGCAATTTGCTTCGGCGGCATTGCGGTAGCGTCGAAGACGTGCAATCGCTCGTTGGCTGCGTCGCACAGCCAGATTTCCTTCTCGTCCGGCGTCAGCCCGATGCCATGGCTTGGACAGCCGTGCCGTTTCACCATCCCCTTCTTGAACTTCTCCACCTCGACCCGGCGCAGCATCTTGCCGGTCTTCAGGTCGCCGATCTCGAAGCCGAGCAGATCGTTGACGTTCACGAAGCAGAGCGTTTGCGCCGCATTGACCGTGAACGGCCGAATCGACGCACTGAACGGCCCAACCGGTTTGGTCAGTTGGTGGTTCGACGTGTCCGCAACGCTCAGGTTCGGCGATTTTAAGCCGGCGAGGTACATGCGCGTACCGTCCAGGCCGACGACCGTGTTGTGCGCTCCGCTCTTCGTCTCGATTGGCGTGACGACGTCGCCGGTGGCTCCATCCACGACGTTCCAGTGCGGACCTTCCAGCGAGGGCACGTAAAGCAACTTCCCGTCCGGAGTGATCGACATGCGATCGCAGCCGCCCGGCAGCTTCTTCTCCCACAGCGTCTTCTCGGTCGCCAGGTCGACGCAATACAGCTTCGTCAGCGTGCTGAAATAGAGCCGCTTGGTCGCGGCACAGGCACATACGCCCTTGATGTTCTCCGGCTTCTCTTCCTTCGCTGCCGGAGTATCGATGCGCTTGACGAAGGCGTAATCCTTGTCGATGTCGAAGACGAGGATGCCGGCGCCGCCGAACTGAAGGTAGTTGCGAATGCCAGGTGTGACGACGTACAGCAGTCGCCGCTCGCCCTCGGCTGTGCGAGCCTGCGCGGAGGAGCAGAGGAACGCCGGCAGCAACACCAGCAGGAACAAGAATGCGCGGCGCATGGGACTTTTCATGGGAGAAACCTCCAGGTGCCGTGGATGGACGTTCAGACGTGCTCCGATTCTACGGACGCAGAGGCAATGAATAAAGGAAAGTCTGCTCAGGGCATCACGGGTTGGCCTGAGTTCCGAGCGATGGCACAGCTTTTGCAATTAGAAGTCCCATGACAAGGCCGACCGCCGGCACTTGGCAAACCGATCGCTCGCTTGGGCTTTTCCAACCGTCTGTTCGTAGAAACATGGAGGTCCGATGAACGCACTCAAGATTTCCGCTCAGTTCGCGGCATATACCTGGTATTCGAAGAACCGACCGGACAATGCCGAGACTCGGGAAACAGCATCGGAGTTCGCCCGCAACAACTGGATCTCCTTTTTGCCCCTGGCCCACGAAGGCCTGGGCAGGCTGCTCATGAGGATTGCCAAACCGACTAAGCGTCGCCTGTCGCACAGCGCCGCGAAACGGCTGATGGCCGCGCCGGTATAAACGAAGCGGCCTCGGGAGATCGGTCATGTTTCACTCACTGGAATTCACCGTCGGCTGCAGGATTGATATCGAAGTCACGAACAAGGACCGGCTGGAACGGGTGCAGATCCAAGCCGGCACGCGCGTGCGAGCACAACTCCGGCCGTATGTCGCAGAGACCACGAACGGCCCCGTCGAAGTGGCCGACTTGTTCCTCGACGACGGCAGCACGGTTCGCCACGTGCCGTTCGCCTACTTCGCGTTCGTCGATTAAAGCGCTGCACCGAAGCGCCAACGGATCGCCGTCCGGGGTGTTATCAAGGCAGGTATGTTGCTGAGCCGGCGATCGGCAAAACGCAATCCTGCTGACTTGATCCCCCGGAGAACCGACCGATGAAGATCGCTTACCGCTGGTTCCTGGCGTTGACTGTAGTCCTGGCGATCGGCGCAACTCCGCTCCGTGCGGAGGAGCCGGCCGCATCGGCCGGTGCCGAATCCATCGAGAAGATGATTGCGGATCTGCGCAAGATTGCTGAACTCATCAAGCAACTCGACGAAACCAGCTTTCAGAAACGACAGCAAGCGACCGACCAGCTCAAGCGCATGGGCAGGCTTGCCATTGAGCCCTTGCAGCGAGTCCTCGAAAGCAAACCTTCCCTTGAAATGTCCACGCGGGTAACCGGGATCCTCCGCGACCTGCGCAAGGAGCAGCGCAAGAGCACCAAGCTGCACGCCTTGCTCGCGCAGCCGGTCAATCTGGACAAGGGAATCGACGTCAACACGCCGCTCAAGGATGCACTGGAATTTCTGAGCGACCGTTACGACGTCACCTTTGTGGTGGACTATGCTGCATTCGAGGCCATCGGTGTGCAAAAGGTCGAAGAGCAGCCCGTGCAATTGCCCAAGATGGTCGGAATCAGTCTGCGTGTCGTCCTGGACAGGCTTGTCGGCCAGATCAAAGGCGACATCTTCCGCGGCAGCTACCTGGTCCGTGGCGATCACATCGAGGTGACCACCACGCGGAGTTCCAACCCGCGCAATTGGACGGAAGACGCCCGGGAAGCCGTGCCAACCGTGAATGTCGAATTTGAACGGGAGCCGCTTGAGGAAGCCTTGCGCCACCTCGTCGATTCGACCGGCATCAGTGTCCTCGTGGACGAGCGGGTTGGGATCAAGGCCCAGAAGACGGTCACCGCCGCATTGCGGAACGTGCCGTTCGACACCGCCGTGCAACTGCTTGCGGACCTGGCGGATTTGAAGCCCGTCGTGATGGACAACGTGCTGTACGTCACTTCCAAGGACAACGCCAAGCAACTCGAAGCGCAGCAACGAAAGCGCCTTGCAGCGATGCCCGCCAAGCCAGCCAAGAGCGACGCGGAAGCGGAAAAGAAGTGATTGACCGCGGGCGACTTAGCATTCAGTGACGTTTACCGACACCTGGAGTGCCAGTCCACCCTCGGCCGTCTCTTTGTACTTGGCGTTCATGTCCTGCGCGGTCTCCCACATCGACTTGATGACCGCATCCAGGCTGACCTTGGCATGGGCGGGGTCGCTCTCCAGGGCCAGATGGCAAGCCGTGATCGCCTTGATCGCGCCCATCGTGTTGCGTTCGATGCAAGGAATCTGCACCAGGCCGCCGACCGGGTCGCAGGTCAGGCCGAGGTGATGCTCCATCGCAATTTCGGCCGCCATTAGCACCTGTTCCGCCGTGCCGCCGTGGCACTGCGTCAATGCGGCGGCAGCCATCGCACTGGAAACGCCAATCTCCGCCTGGCAACCGCCCAGTGCTGCGCTGATCGTCGCACCCTTCTTGAACAGGCTGCCGAACTCGCCCGCCGTCAGCAGAAACGTCTCGATGGCGCTTTCATCGCCGCCGCAGAAGCAGACGTGATACATCAGCACCGCGGGAATGACGCCGGCGGCGCCGTTGGTCGGCGCCGTGACGACCCGGCCAAACGAAGCGTTTTCCTCATTGACGGCCAGGGCGAAGCAGCTCACCCATTTCAGAGTGGTCGGGAAATCGGCGCCGCGCTGACGGATGAGGTTGACCCAGCTCATTGGGTCCGGGCAGTCGGCGCCGCCGAGGAGTTTGCGGTTCATCGTGGCGGCACGCCGCAGGACGTCAAGCCCGCCGGGTAACTTGCCATCCGTGTGACAACCCCGAAAGACGCAAGCGCGCATCGTCTCCCACAGGCGACGCAGACCGGTTCGAATCTCGTCTTCCGTGCGGCGTGTTTTCTCATTTCGCCAGACAATCTCCGGGATGCTCTTGCCGCTGTTTCTGCAATGGTTCAGCAACGTCTGCGCATTGTCGATGCGCACGGTAGCACGCGAACCGTGCCGCACCTCGGCCGCTTCACCCTCCTGTGCGATGAAACCGCCGCCGATCGAGTAATAGGTCTCGGTCCGGCTCGTGCCATCGTCCAGTATGGCGGTAAACTTCACGCCGTTGGGATGGTAGGGCAGCGTGATGTGGCCCTGAAAGCAAATATCGGTTGCGGGATCGAAACGGATCGCGTGGCTGCCGAACAGGTGAAGCGTGCGACTTTGGCGGATCGCGTCGATGGTGGGGAAGATCTGAGCCGTGTCGCAGCTCACCGGGTCGTCGCCGCGCAAGCCGAGGATAACGGCAACGTCGGTCCCGTGTCCCCTTCCCGTCTTCGCGAGCGAGCCGTACAAGTCCACCGTCACACGTTGCACGCGATTCAGGATTCCGCGTTGTCGGCACGCAGTAACGAAGCGCTCGGCTGCCCGCCACGGTCCCATCGTATGCGAACTCGAAGGCCCGACGCCAATTTTGAAGATGTCAAAAACGCTGATCGTCTCTAGAGCGTTTCGTGCGTGTACGGTCATGTTCCGTCGCTCCCCAGCCAACGCGGGCGTAGCGTAGGTATTCCGTAGTTCTTCCGCGGGCATCTGGCGGCTGACTCCGGCGGTTACATCGACCCCTCGATTGTACCCGATGACGCCGGCCAGGGGCGGCGGATGCCCTGATGACGCTCGCTTCCCTGGCCGGATGCAAACGCGGTGGTCAGTTCACCAATGGTTCTCCCGGCTGTTGGCAGTTTGCCAGAGACTTGTTCGACCGGGCCATGGCTTTCGCTCCCTTTAAGTGAGGCTTCGCCGCGAACAGCTGCGTCAGATGACGGGGTCTCAGTTGTCCCTGGTTCGACAATCTCTCTTTCCTTCCCCGCTGTACACCTTACAATGGTCAACCAATTGTCGGCGGAACCGGACGAGGTGGAGTCAACGAGATGATAGCGGTGAAATACATCGTCCGGCACGGTTCCATGCGCTTCATCGGCCAGTACGACGGCGTGGAAGAGACGGTCTATCGTCACAGCAATCTCGTCGTCGTGCGGTCGGAACGCGGCCTGGAAATTGGTGAAGTTCTGTGCGAGGCCAACCCGCGTGCCGTGGAGATGCTGAACGAACCGACACATGGGCAAATCGTCCGCTTCGTGACGCCCGACGATCGCCAGCAAATGCAACGACTTCAAGAAAAGGAGAGCGTGGAATACGACACGTGCGCCCGCTTCATCAGCGAACGCAAGCTGCAGATGGAACTGGTGGATGTGGAGCACCTGTTCGGCGGAGAGCGCATTGTCTTCTATTTTCTGGCGGAGAAGCGCGTTGATTTTCGCGAGCTGGTCAAGGACCTGGCCCGCGAGTACCAGACGCGCATCGAGCTGCGCCAGATCGGCGTGCGCGACGAGGCCAAGCTGTTGGCCGACTACGGCGATTGCGGCAAGCCGGTCTGCTGCAACACCCATATGATCTTCATGCCGCCGGTGTCCATGCGCATGGCCAAGCTCCAGAAATCCACGCTGGACCCGTCGAAGATTTCCGGACGCTGCGGTCGGCTCAAGTGCTGTCTGCGCTTCGAGCAGGACGTCTATGAAGAGTTTCATCGTGAGTTGCCTTCGCCCGGCACACGCATCGTGACGAGCAAGGGCCAGGGCAAGGTGCTGGCCCAGGAAATCCTGGCCCGCAAAGTATTGGTGGAGTTCGAGGATGGCCGCCGGATCGTCGTCGCTGCCGACGAGATCCTGACGCGACTGTGAAAAGGAAAAAGGAAAAAGGAAAAAGGAAAAAGGGAACGACAGCCGGTGTCCTTTTTCCTTTTATCTTTTGCCTTTTTAATTGTTATGACGATGCACCACGCCGGCCTCGCCGAGATTGTTCGGCGAGACCCACGATACACATACGAAGCGTACGAGTTCGTTTTCGAGGCGCTCAGCCACACACAGAAGAAGCTGGGGCGCTTGCCGCGCGGCGAACCTTCGGGCGAAGTTGGGCCGCAGCACCACGTCTCCGGGCCGGAGCTGTGCGAAGGCATCCGCGACCTGGCGTTGCGCGAATTCGGACTGATGGCGCGGACGGTCTTGCGCATGTGGGGCATACACAAGACTGGCGACTTCGGCGAGATCGTCTTCAACCTGGTCGAATCCAACCTGATGAGCAAGACCAACGAGGACGACCGCAAGGACTTCCAGAACGTCTACGACCTCGACGAAGCGCTGGTGCGCGGCTACGTGATCCAGCTGGACGAGGCGGAGTGATCCATGAAGCCCGCCAAAGTCCGCCTTCTGGTCACCGTTGGCTTGTTCGTCCTCTGGATCGGCTTCCTCGCCTACCTTGCCTTCGCGACGCGCAATCCGGTGGTACTCTCCCGGCCGCAGTTCCTTGCTTCCGCGGTCGATGTGATCGCCGAGGTCGATTCGCAGGACGCCAGCGCAGTGAAGGTCCAAGAGGTCCACTGGCCCGCGACGCTGCGAGACAAGCTGGTGGGACAGACGATTCGCGTCGGCAACCTGAAGGACACGGTCGGTTGGAACGGTCCGGACCGGTATATCCTGGCGCTGGACATTCGCCCGGGCGGCGAGTTTCGCGTCACGCCGACGCCGCGCTCACCGGGCTTCGATCCGGGCAGCAAGACCTATCGCCCGCACATCTACCCGGACACGCCGGAGGCACGGCGCCAGCTGGATGAGATTCCGAAGCCCTCCACACATCAGCCCTGATCCGCTGTGGGGCACGTTTATAACGTGCCTGAGCAGGATTCGTTCTCTACGGGGCTTGCAGTGGAAAGATGTGAGAGTCTATCCGGAGAGTTTTCCCATGAAATTAGGGGGCCTTGGTGATTCATGCGGGGCCTGAAACCGGATGATCGCCGAAATATCCAGCAGAAAACGCGATTCAGGCGTGATCGCAATTCCAGGATACCCCTAGTTTCAAGCGTTTCTTTGCAGATAGACTCTGAGTGCGGTCCTGTAGCCGCAGCCTTTAGCCTGCCGAGTGTGTCTAACGCCGCTGGGACGCCACACCGCAGAGTTACGGACACTTCCCGACTACCACTGGTGCGGCAATAGGTGGAGCACCAGCACGGTCCCAGCTAACAGCAGCGCCACGACCGCGGGCAACTGCAGCGCCTTGCGCACCGTGGTTCGTCGCGCGTACAGGCCGATGGCCGGAAGCAAAAACATGCTGCCCAGCGCTTCCAGCGCCAGCGATGCACCGATCGCGGTACCCGGCGCTTGTGGAAAGCGGCGATAAACGAAACCAATCATCGTCGGCAGGATCGGCCCAAGGAACACTGCCAGCAGCAGCACGCCCCACGCCGCGCTGGGCCGGCTCGTCGCTCCCGCGAGGTTGCCCAGCACGATGCCGGCACACAAGGCGGGCACGAGAACCAGCCAGAGCGGCTCATGTCCCGACGTAACCCAGTCGTGCTGGAGCGCGAACGCGCTGAGCAACCGAGAAAGTAGGAAGGCCAGCCAGAAGCCAGTATGGAGCCCGGCGGCCCGGCGCGCGGAGAAGCCGAGTTCCGCCAGGTATGTGTTGGCCCACGTGCCGATCATGCTCTCCAGCGGACCGTAGAGCAGGAACGCGATGCCGGCAATCCAGAGCACCGGTTCGGCGAGGACCTTGTCCACGTCGTCGGCGCGGAAAGCAGGGAAGCGATCCGCCGGCGTCAGGGCGGCAGCCAGCGCGGGCAGCAAGCACAAGAGCGCTGTCACGCCCATGGTGCGACGGAAGCCGAAGCGTCGGATGCCAATCTCCGCGGCCAGCGGCGCAATCAGCGTGCCAAGGACCAAAACCGTGTTTCCCAGGTTGATGGCAGCTGGTGCGTACTGGACGGTCGCGTCCGGAAAAAACGCGCCGGGCATCAGGACGTTGCTGCCGACGGCGACACAAGCACTCGCTGCGGCAACGGCCAAGACTGCCGCCAGCGACCCTGTGTATCTCTGACTCAACGCGAGAAGGGCAACGGCCACCGCTGTCAGCAAAGAACCGCCGATCAGCACCCACTCGACCCCGCTGCGGTCGGTGACGATGCCGCCCAGCAGCATGGCCGGCACGAGCGCGAGACTGATACCAGCGCTGAAGACCCAGGCCCGACTTTCGGTGACCCCCAGCCGACGGGCCAGAGATTGGCGGATGCTGCCCATCAGTGCCAGGGCTGCTCCGCAAGTGAATGCGGATGCCAGGGTTGCGGGAACCAACTCCAGGCTGCCGGTCATTGCCGACCTCGATTCCACAGAAAACTCGCGGCGCGGTGCGCTTTGAGCGTAGTCGAAACCCATGCGGAAGCCAGGGAATTCCGTCTTCCCTGGGGCGGCGTCGCCCTTCATAGTAAATACGCCAACCTGCGAATGGGGATTTGTACATGTTGGCGAACAAACGGTCAGTAGGCGCGACATCCGGTTGTGGACGAGCTTTTGAAAGAGAACCTCCGAGGTGCCTTGCTTGTCTTCTGGGGAGAGGATTTGGCGCGGCGACACGTCCGGTCCAATTTTGTCGCGAGCGTTCATCCTGCAACGGTTTGCGGAGCCAGCGAGTGAGGAAAGGGGGCGAGGTGCGAAGCGTAGGGTCTTGACGGAATTTCGACTTGCAACGCTTATGCGGTCCTCCTATACTCACTCTTTCCGCGTGACCGGCTGCGCGCTAGCGTAGCTCAACCAGGCAGAGCAGCTGATTTGTAATCAGCAGGTTGCGAGTTCGATTCTCGCCGCTAGCTTCCTGCATCGGGGTCCTATCTGACTGATGTGACGTCCCGAAAACACGAAGGCAGGATGCCGAGGGAGGGAGAATCGAAGAACAGCGACGGGACGACCAAACGATTGCGGGCAGGTGGCCGAGCGGCCAATGGCACCAGACTGTAAATCTGGCGATCTTCGATCTACGGGGGTTCAAATCCCTCCCTGCCCACTTGGCACTTGCGGGTGTAGCACAATGGCAGTGCATCTGCCTTCCAAGCAGACTACGAGGGTTCGATTCCCTTCACCCGCTTTGTGACATGGAAGACCAACTGCAAAAGCGCTGTGGCCGTTGTCAGGTGGTTAAGTCGATCACCGACTTCCAATTCAGGTCCAAGGGCGGCCGACAGGGCTACTGCAAGCCGTGCCTAGATGAATACAAACGCGAGTACTATCTGCGTAACAAGGAAGCATACGTTGATCGAGCGATCAAGTACGGCAAGCGTCTAAAAGCAATGATTCGGGAAGCCAAGAATCGGCCATGTGCTGACTGTGGGCTCCCCTATCCCTACTACGTAATGGAGTTCGATCACCGTGAAAATGAGATCAAGATTTGTAACGTCGGAACGATGATGGCGCGCAAGGGATATTCGCTCGGGCAGGTGTTGGCGGAGATCGCGAAATGCGACGTGGTGTGCGCCAACTGCCACCGTGAGGGGACACACCAACGCCGACAGAATTGCCCCAAGCGGTTTCGTTCGACGCATGCGGCGGAAGAACCGCCGGATACGCTGCTGTAGCTCAGGGGTAGAGCACTTCATTGGTAATGAAGAGGTCCTGGGTTCAATTCCCAGCAGCAGCTCTTGGCGATGTTTGGTTGTCACCACCCATTTCTCCGGGCCGCTGTGCCCGGAGCGCTTGTTTTGAAACTGCGGAGGAACGATGGCTAAGGACGTATTTGAGCGCAAAAAGCCGCACGTGAACGTCGGCACCATTGGGCACATTGACCACGGCAAAACGACGCTGACGACCGCGCTCGTCATGCGCTCGGCCGCCAAGTTCAATCCGGGAATGAAGGTCAAGACTTACAAGGAAATCGCCAAGGGTGGGACCGAGCGCGACGACCTGAAGACCGTGACGATCGCCGTGGCCCACGTCGAGTACGAGACGACTTCTCGGCACTATGCCCATATCGATTGCCCCGGCCACGCCGACTATATCAAGAACATGATCACCGGCGCGGCCCAGATGGACGGCGCCATCCTCGTCGTTGCGGCCAACGACGGCCCCATGCCGCAGACGCGCGAGCACTTGCTGCTCGCCCGCCAGGTGAACGTGCCGTTCATTGTCGTCTTCCTGAACAAGTGCGACACGGTGGACGACCCGGAACTTCTGGAATTGGTCGAGCTCGAGCTGCGCGAGTTGCTCACCAAGTACGATTTCCCGGGCGACAAGGTCCCGATCGTGCGCGGCAACGCCCTGGCCGCCATGCTCTGTTCCGGCAAGGACGACGCGGCTTGCAAGTGTATCGACGACCTGTTCAACGCGCTGGATAGCTACATTCCGCCGCCGACGCGCGAAGAAGACAAGCCGTTCCTGATGTCGATCGAAGACGTGTTCTCGATCAAGGGGCGCGGCACCGTGGGCACCGGCCGTATCGAACGCGGCAAGATCAAGGTCGGCGAAGAAGTCGAGATCGTCGGCCTGATGAAGGCGCCGCGCAAGACCGTCGTCACCGGCGTCGAGATGTTCAACAAGACCCTCGATTTCGGCATGGCGGGCGACAACGTCGGCGTGCTGCTGCGAGGCATCGAGCGCACGGACCTCGAACGCGGCCAGGTGTTGGCCAAGCCCAACTCGATCACGCCGCACACCAAGTTCGAGGCCAACGTCTACGTGCTTTCGAAGGAAGAAGGCGGCCGGCACACGCCGTTCTTCTCCGGCTATCGCCCCCAGTTCTACTTCCGCACGACGGATGTCACAGGCTCGACCAGCAACCTGACGGCCCAGGATGGCAGCGCGGCCGAAATGTGCATGCCCGGCGATAACATCAAGATGACGGTCGAGCTGATTGCCGAATCGCCGATCGCCATGGACGAAGGCCTCCGTTTCGCCATTCGCGAAGGCGGCCGCACCGTCGGCTCCGGCGTCGTCACCAAGATCTTGGCGTAATTCAGAGCGGTCAATCGCCAGTGGTCAGCAGCCGGCCCTTGCGTGGCGTCGGCGTGACTCCTGGCGGCTGACCGCCAACCCACTAACCACCCACAAATGCCATGAGAGAATACGTCTGGCTGGAGTGTACCGCTTGCGGAAGCCGCAACTACCGCACGCAAAAAGAAACGCGCGGCGCGGATCGGCTGGAGATGAAGAAGTTCTGCCGCAAGGAGCGCAAGCACACGCCGCATAAGGAATCGCGGAAGAAGTAGTCAGTAGTCAGTAGTCAGTAGTCAGTAGGCGAACGGCAGGTGCGGCGAGATTCGTGTCGCTTTCCGTCTACTGGCTACTAACTACTGGCTACCGGCTACTTCCTCCTAGGGCAGTAGCTCAATTGGCAGAGCAGCGGTCTCCAAAACCGCAGGTTGAGCGTTCGAGTCGCTCCTGCCCTGTCTTGCTCGCCGGTCTAAAAAGGGAAGGAAGTCCAATGGCCGTGGCCGTCAAAAACGCATCGGAAGAAGGCGTTCCGCAGAGCCCGAGCATGTTCGATCGCCTGGCGATCGGCAGCGTGGTTGGGGCCTTGTACGTCCTCGGCAGCATCGGCATCGTCTTTCACGGCATCCCGCAGCTGTGGGACGCGATGGTCGGCGGCGCCATCAGCAACTCGTTCGTCAACGTCGCCCTTCTCTTGGTGGTCATGGCTGCCGCCGCGGTGGGCCTTGGCGTCCTCGGCGTTCGCCTGGTCGGGCCCAACCCGCCCAAGGGGATCCGCGCCGGCGTGTTCAGCGCGGCGGTCGGGCTGTTGCTCATTGCCTTTGCCACCTGGATCGTCGGCAATCTGCTGGAAACGTACCTCTTCAAGGATGAAGGGACGCGGATGCTGGGCATCCTCGTGACGCTGGCGGTAGGGGTGGGGTTCCTGGTCCTGGCCAGTCGCTACTTCTTCAAGCCGTCGTTCGAGGAAGCGCTGCTCGCATTTGAGGAACAGGGTTGGTTCAACGCGACCATGTACAAACGCAGTCAGGGACAGCGTGTTCGCCGCGGCACGATCCTCGGCGTGCTGATCCTGGCGGTCTGCGGTATTTACACGCTGCTGGCTCACCGCTCGCTGGATGCGGTCGGCTACGAAACGATCAACGAGGCAGGCAAGAAGTTCTTCTACAACGATTGGTTCTTGTGGGTACCGTTCACGGATGGCCAGCGATTTGTCCTGCTGAAGGACGTTAAGTTGACGGTGCCGCTGTTGCTGCTCGCCGGATCGCTGTGGCTGGCATTCCGCATCGTCAACTTGCCGGTCTTCGCCGACTTCCTCATCGCCACCGAAGCCGAGATGAACAAGGTTTCGTGGACGACACGCAAGCGGTTGATTCAGGACACCATCGTCGTCTTGACGACCGTGATCCTGCTGACGGTCTTCCTCTTTGTGGTCGATATCCTGTGGGGCTTCCTGCTCACGCAGGTGGGCGTGCTGCGGTCCGATCCCAATGCGGGGCAGCAGTCCATTACCGAAAAAGAACAGCCGTGGTGAGCGGGCTTTCCGCCGCCGCGGGACTCGATACGCAAGGGCTCTCAAGCCATGTCCGATCATCCGTCAAGCACTGAAGTTCAAGAGTCGGAACCGACGGCCACGCTGCCGACCGACGGCCCCCCGCCCACGGTTCCGGCGGCGCCGCCCGAAGCGGTCGACCAACCCGCGGGCGAGCCGGTCGCGGGGGCGAGCAACAAACGCTGGTACGTCGTCAAGGTCCAGTCGGGCCGCGAGGAGTCGATCAAGGAGGCCATCGAGCGCCGCGTCAAGATCGAGGGGCTGGAGGAATTCTACGGCCAGATCGTCATCCCGGTCGAGCGCGTCGTCGAGATGCGCAAGAGCAAGCGCATTACCCGCGAGCGCAAGCTCTATCCGGGCTACCTGATGGTCGAAGTCGAGTACAACGACCGCATCCTCTACCTGTTCCGCGAGACCTCTGGCGTCGGCGATTTCGTTGGCGGCAGCTTGCAGCACCCGCCGCCGCCCATGTCGGATCGCGAAATCGAGAAGATGCTGCATCAGCAGGCGAAGCCGGGCGACGAGAAGGTCCTCAAGCCGGGCAAGTCGCCATTCGAAAAGGGCGAGCGCGTCAAGGTGCGCGAGGGCACCTTTGCCGGCATGGAAGGCGAGGTCAAAGACATCCTCGAAGCCAAAAGCCAGCTGCGCGTCGAGATCACCATCTTCGGCCGACCGGTGTCGGTGGAGTTTGAGTACTGGCAGGTCGATCAAGCCTGACGAAGCCAAAACGTCCAGCCGCGCACGGCTGAGAAAAAATTCTCCCCCGGTCGCCGCCGTGGGGTTGGGGTTCTATATTGATCTATTCGTCATCCTGACGAGAAATTGATGTGAAGAAGGAAGCACCATGGCGAAGCAGGTAACAGCGCAGATCAAGCTGCAATGTCCGGGCGGCCAGGCGACGCCGGCACCGCCCGTCGGTCCGGCGCTGGGCCAGCATGGCGTGAACATCGGCCAGTTCGTGACACGCTTCAACGATGCCACCAAGGAAATGCGTGGCATCACCGTGCCGGTCATCATCACTGTCTACAACGACCGCAGCTTTGAGTTCCAGATCAAGAGCCCGCCGGCGGCCGTCCTGCTCAAGCAAGCGGCCGGCATCCCCGTGGAGAAGAAGAAGGGCGGAGAGTTGATCCCCGCCGAAGAAAAGACCAAGGCGACCGGCAAGTACAAGGGGTTCAAGGTCTCGGCCGCACAGGTGCAAGACATCGCGAAGCGGAAGATGAATGACCTGAACGCCCGCGACGTCGAGCATGCGACCCGCATCGTTGCCGGCACTGCCCGTAGCATGGGCATCACCGTCGAGTAGGAAATCGATCGGTCTATTTCGCGTATACCCGTATATCCTTCGTGAACCCACGCCCGGTTGCAAACCGGCCGGGCCTTTGTTGAGACTCGATCATGGCCAAGAAAACCGAAGAAGCGGGCACACCAGCAGCCGCTCCCGCAGACGCCGCCAAAGAACCGAAGGAAGGCAAGAAGCCGCGCGAGCCGAAGGAACCCAAGGCGAAGCCGGCCGCCGCTGCCGAGGGGGCTGCGCCCGCGGCGACAGCTGCCGCACCGGCGGGCGCCCAGCCCGGCGATTCGCCGAATAAGAAAAAAGGCAAGCAGCCTGGCGTCAGCCCGCGCCGCGGCAAGAAGCTGCGCAATCACATCAAGAATCAGGAACAGAAAATCGGCAAGGAAGGTGCCGTGCCGATCAAGAAGGCGATTGGCCTTCTCAAGTCGATGAAGCGCGCCAAATTCGACGAGACGGTCGAAGTTCACATGTCGCTTGGCATCGACACGACGCAGAGCGACCAGATGGTGCGCGGCAGCGTTTCGTTGCCGCACGGCATCGGCAAGACGGTTCGCGTGGTCGTCTTCTGCCAGGGCGACAACGTGGGCAAGGCGAAGGAAGCGGGCGCGGATTTCGCCGGCGGCCAGGACCTGGTGGACAAGATCCAGAAGGAAAACTGGCTCGACTTCGACGTGGCTTTGGCGACGCAAGACATGATGGGCACCGCCAGCCGTCTCGGCAAAGTGCTCGGTCCACGCGGTCTGATGCCGACCCCCAAGGCCGGTACGGTGGTGCCCGCGACGGCTGACATCGCTGCAGCGGTTCGCGAGTTCAAGGCCGGCAAGGTCGAGTACCGATCGGACAAGGGCGGCAACGTCTCCGCCGGCGTCGGCAAGATGAGCTTTGACGAAGACAAGCTGGCCGCCAACGTAACGGCGTTTGTCGAGCAAGTACGCAGCGTCAAGCCGACGGGCGTGAAAGGCAACTATATCAAGGCGATCACGCTGTCCGCAACCATGAGTCCGGGCGTCCCGGTGAGCATGTAACGGAACAGTGGTCAGTGGTCCGTGGTCGTAAAAGACCACGTGCCATCTGCGTACTGACCACTGACCACTGACCACTGACCACTGTTGAGTTATGAGCAAGCAAATCAAGCAGATGCAGATGGACTCGATGAAGGCGGCGCTCAAGGACGTGCGCGACCTGGTGCTGCTCAGCGCCACGGGCGTCAACGCCATCACGGAGAACCAGCTTCGGCTGCAGCTCCGCAAGAAGAACATCTACATGCACATGGTCAAGAACAGCCTGGCCCGGCGCGTGTTCTCCGACCTGGGCCTTCAGACCAAGTCGCCATGGGAGGGCCCGACGCTCATGGCCTGGGGCGCCGACAGCCTCTCCGACCTGAGCAAGGCCCTCGAGCCAATCGTCAAGAAGAACGAGAAGACGCTCAAGGTCAAGTGTGCTGTCGCTGAAGGTCAGGAGATCACCTTCAAGCAGGCGCTGGACATGCCGACGCGGGCCGGCGCCATCGGCACCATCGTGGCGATGGTGATCGGGCCGGCCTCGCAGATCGCCGGACAAATCATCGGCCCGGCATCGCAGATTGCCGGACAGATCAAGACGCTGTCGGAAAAGAAACCCGAGGAGGCGGCGGCGCCTCCGGCCTGAGCCGCGTGCGGCTTCGCGGTCGATTCCCAACCAAGCTATTACGCAAGTCGCTGCCACGCTTCAGGCAGCCCGTGCATCGTAGAAAGGACCGATTGACATGGCTGATTTTTCCGCGGACGTGATGGAATTGGGCGACAAGATCGTCGCCCTGACGATCGGCAAGGCTGTCGAGCTGCGCGATTACCTCAAGGAAAAGTACAAGATCGAGCCGGCGGGCGGCGGTGTGGTGATGGCGGCTGGTCCTGCTGCAGGTCCCGCGGCTGCGGCTGCACCGGAAGCTCCCACGGCTTTCAACGTGATCCTCGACGGCTTCGACGCCGCCAAGAAGATCAACGTCATCAAGGTGGTGCGCGAGATCACGGGCCTGGGCCTCAAGGAAGCCAAGGACCTGGTCGAAGGCGCTCCAAAGCCCGTCAAGGAAAACGCCAGCAAGGAAGAGTCGGAGAAGTTCAAGAAGCAGCTGGAAGATGGCGGCGCCAAAGCGTCCATCAAGCCGGCTGGCTGATCGCAGCCTGCAAAAAGCGGGCCCCTGGACAGCGCCTCTGGACTTTTTTGCTACAATGCTAGAATGAGTAAGGATGCGCCTCGTAAGGAATGAAGTGTTCCCGGCCGGCGCCCTTCCCGAAGTCTTGGTCCTTCCGGATCGAGGCCCCGGAAGAGCGCCGGCCTGGGTTGTTCGTTCATTTGCAGCGCTGGGTTCCAAAAAGGGGTCGGACGCCGTTGTCCGTAACACTCTTCGGGCCGTTTCGGTGACGGCGCCTGGCCCCTTTTAAACCCTCCAACCTCAAACCGGAGTTGAGGCACGGCGACGATTGGCGGATGGGCTCACGGACGGCCCCCCAACGATCGGCGGGCAGACACTGTTGTCACACAGCGAGAACAGCGTGCCACGCTTGAGCCAACCTTCCACCCACCGGCAGGCCGAGTCTCGGCTGCCGGGCGAATGGGGTGGAGTCGTGCGTTATCACTCGGGGCCGCGCTCCGCCGGAACAGGCGGCCCGCCCGTACTGAACACTATTTCATTCGTAATTTCCAGAGCGACCTTGGCGCGGTCCTGGTTCCGTGCGCCGTGGCGATAGGGATTCCTGTCGCCGCGTCGTCGTGTCCCCGCGTCCCTTGTCGCCTTTTGGGGAAGGAGCAACACTCATGCCCATCCCGGCCGTTCGCATCATCCGTCCACCCGAGGTCCGCAACTTCGGTCGCTTCGGCGACGCCGTGGAAGTGCCCAACCTCACCGACGTGCAAACGCGCTCGTACGATCGCTTCCTTCAACTCGACGTGGCGACCGAGAAGCGAACGCCAACCGGGCTGGAAGGCGTTCTGCGCGAGATCTTTCCCATTGAGAGCTACGATAAGAGCCTGAGCCTCCAGTACATCAAGTACGAGCTGGGCAAGCCGCGCTACGATCCGGACGAGTGCCGGCAGCTGCGCTTGACCTACGGCCGTCCCTTCCGCGTATGGCTGCGCCTGAACAAGGAGCAGCCCGTCGAAGAGGAAGTCTACCTGGGCGACATGCCGATCATGATCGGCGGCGGCGAGTTCATCATCAATGGTGCCGAGCGCGTCGTCGTCAGCCAGTTGCACCGCTCTCCAGGTGTCGACTTCGTCGTCGAGACCGAAGCCAGCGAGCGCAAGCTGCATTCCTGCCGCATCATCCCCGAGCGCGGCAGCTGGATCGAGATCAACGTCACCAAGAAGGACACCCTCGGCGTCCGCATCGACCAGTCGGGCAAGTTCTCCGCCATGACGTTGCTCCGCGCCATGGACCCGGTCTACTCCACCGATGCCGACATTCTCCGCGCGTTTTACCCGACCGAGGTCATCCGCGCCAAGGCCGACAACAAGGACAAACTGGAAGGCAAGGTCGCCGTCGGCGACATCATTGACCCAGAGACCGGCGAGGTCTACCTGGAGAGCGGTGAGACGATCACCAAGGAGATGATCGACAAGCTCCTGGCCAGCCCGGTCAAGGAAGTGGCCGTGCTCGGCAAGGTCAAGGACACGCTTATCCTGACGTCGCTGAACGAAGACCCGACGAACACCCACGAAGAAGCGTTGCTGCGCATCTACCAGCGCTTGCGCCCGGGCAATCCGCCGCAGCTGGAGAAGGCCAAGGAGCTGTTCCGCGAGAAGTTTCAGGATCCTAACCGCTATCGCCTGGGCAAGGTCGGCCGGTTCCGCATCAATCGCAAGTTCGACCAGAACGTGCCGGAGACCGAGATGGTGCTCCAGGCGGTCGATTACCTCAACGCGATCAAGTACGTCCTGAACCTCCGCGGCGGCGAAGGCCATGTGGACGACATCGATCACCTTGGCAATCGCCGTTTGCGAACGATCGACGAACTGGCTGCCGACGAGCTGCGCAAGGGCTTCCTCAAGCTGCGCCGCACGGTGCAGGAGCGCATGAGCATCCGCGACCAGCAGGACATGACGCCGCGCTCGCTTATCAATCCCAAGAGCGTGTCGGCCGCCATCGAGTACTTCTTCGGCCGTGGCGAGCTGTCGCAGGTCGTGGATCAAACCAATCCGCTTGCCCAGCTGACGCACGAGCGGCGTCTCAGCGCCCTGGGGCCTGGCGGCTTGAACCGCAAGCGCGCCGGCTTCGAAGTGCGCGACGTGCACATTTCGCACTATGGCCGCATCTGTCCGATCGAGACGCCGGAAGGCACGAACATCGGCCTGATCTCCAGCCTGTCGATCTATGCCGGCGTGGACGATTACGGCTTCCTGGTCACGCCCTACCGCAAGGTCACCAAGCGGAAGCTGACCGAGGATGTGAAGTGGCTTCGTGCCGACGAGGAGTCGCAGGCCCAGCTGGCCCCGGCGGACACGCCGTCGGACGGCAACAAGATCACCATGGACCGGGTCATCTCGCGCTTTGGCGGCGACTTCAGCTACGTCAACGCCGACCAGGTCGAGTACATCGACATCTCGCCGAAGCAGATGGTCGGCGTCAGCGCCGGATTGATCCCGTTCCTCGAGCACGACGACGCCAACCGCGCGCTCATGGGTTCCAACATGCAGCGGCAAGCGGTGCCGTTGCTGATCACCGAACCCGCGCTGGTCTCCACGGGCCTGGAAAGGGACGTGGCCAGCAACAGCGGCATGGTCGTCCGCGCCGAGAAGGCCGGCACCATCACCTACGTCGATGCCGAGCGCATCAAGGTGGACGAGCGCGAATACGTCCTTCGTAAGTTTGTCGGCTTGAACGAGCGGACCTGTCTAAATCAGAAGCCGCTGGTCAAGATGGGGCAGAAGGTCAAGAAAGGCCAGATCATCGCGGACGGCGCGGCGACGCACCAGGGCGAGCTGTCGCTGGGCCGAAACGTGCTGGTCGCGTTCATGGCGTGGGACGGTTACAACTTCGAGGATGCCATCATCATCTCGGAGCGGCTCGTCAAGAACGACACGTACACCTCGATCCACATCGAGGAGTTCGAGATCGAAATCCGCGAGACCAAGCTCGGCAAGGAAGAGTTCACGCGCGACATTCCGAATGTCTCGCCCAAGGCCTTGGGCAACCTCGACGAGCACGGCATCGTCTCGGTTGGCACGTTCGTGCGGCCGGGCGATATCCTGGTTGGCAAGGTGTCCCCCAAGTCGCGCAGCGAACTGACGCCCGAAGAAAAACTGCTGCACGCGATCTTCGGCCGCGCCGGCGAAGACGTCAAGAACGACAGTCTGGAGGTACCGTCCGGCGTCGAAGGGATCGTCATTCATACCCAACGATTCTCGCGGCGTGCCAGCATGTCGGAGGATGAGCGCAAAGCTTTCGACAAGGAGCAGAAGGACGTCGAGAGCCGCTACGCCAAGACGATCGCGGACCAGTTCCGCACGATGATCAATCAGCTCGGCGGCGTGCTCGACAAGAAGGAGCTGAAGGACCCCAACACCGGCAAGGCGTGGGGCACGGACAAAGACGACAAGGTCGTGTTCGACCAGGCGGTGCAGTTCGTGTCGCCGTCGTTCTCGAGCGGGATCAGCTCGTTCGATGTGCGCAGCCCGGAGAAGGCCAAGCAGGTCAAGGAAGTTTACGAGAAGCACGAGGAGCGCCTGCAGGTCCTGATCGACGAACGCGAACACCGGCTGAACTCGCTGAAGCGCGGCGACGAGCTGCCCTCGGGCGTGCAGCAGATGGTGAAGGTCTACGTCGCGACCAAGCGCGTGATCTCCGTCGGCGACAAGATGGCTGGCCGGCACGGCAACAAGGGCGTCATCTCCAAGGTGCTGCCCGAGGAAGACATGCCGTACCTGGCCGACGGCACGCCGGTTGACATCCTGCTCAACCCGCTGGGCGTGCCGAGCCGCATGAACGTGGGTCAGATCCTCGAGACACACCTGGGCTGGGCAGCCATGCGGCTGGGCTTCCGGGCCATCACGCCGGTCTTCGACGGTGCGACCGAGGAAGAGCTGCGTACGTGCCTCAAGGAGGCCGGCATCCCGGTGAGCGGCAAGTCGTTCCTGTACGACGGCCGGACCGGCGAGATGTTCGAGCAGCCGGTGACGGTCGGCTACATCTACATGCTCAAGCTGCATCACCTGGTCGACGACAAGGTGCATGCCCGGGCGACGGGACCGTACTCGCTGATCACGCAGCAGCCGCTGGGCGGCAAGGCCCGCTTCGGCGGTCAGCGCTTCGGCGAAATGGAAGTGTGGGCGCTGGAAGCCTACGGGGCCGCCTACGTCTTGCAGGAGCTGCTGACGGTCAAGTCCGACGACGTGGAAGGCCGGACCAAGATCTACGAGTCGATGGTCAAGGGCGAGAACACGCTGGAAGCCGGCACGCCGGCGAGCTTCGACGTGTTGACGAACGAAATCCGCGGTCTGGGACTCAACATGCAGCTGGAGAAGAAGCGGATTTGAGGAACGCGCGATGGCATTGCCCACTGCCGCGGAGGCGCGAGCATTTTACCAGTCGGCGAAGCAACGATGGTTGGACGCCCGATTCCTTCTGGAGGAAGGTCGAACGACCGGAGGCGTTTACCTGGCGGGATACGCAGTCGAGTGCATTTTGAAGGCTCTGATCCTGGCTTCCATTGGGAAAGTCTCAGGGCGAAGAATGGCACTCGCCTCTTTCCGTGGAGCGAAGGCGCATGATTTTGGCTGGCTAAGAACCGAATATCTCGACAAAGGAGGTCCGTCATTTCCCTCGGAGATCGCTAAGTGGTTCTCTCGGGTCAATTCCTGGAACACGGATCTTCGATATCAGCCGGGAACAATCAAGGCGCGTGAAGCGGCTGCAATGTTCGAGGCTGCTCAGGGAATCCTCGAATGGGCGGAGGGGAGATTGTGACATGGCCGGACCAAGGAAAGCTGAAAACGTCGACTCGGAAATCGAGCAGATTCGAGATTTGCTGACCGAATACCAGCGCGACCACGGCAAGGCTAAAATCGATGTTGAACGCCAGAACAATGTTTCCATTCGGATTCGGATCATCGATCCGGACTTCAAGGGCACGGACCGCGTAGATCGGGACACAGCCGTGTGGAAGATTCTGGATCGATTGCCCGAAGCAGTGATTTCGAACATCACCATGCTATTGTTGCTGACGCCACAAGAACGCGGCAAGTCGCTTGCCAATCTTGAGTTTGAAGACCCGATTCCTTCAAGGATCAAGTAGCGGAGTCCTAAGACGGCCGATTTCGCTACGAATCACGACTGACAACTCTCTCAAAGGGAGGGGCGGATAAATGAGCACCGGTGAAGTCAACTACGACCGGATCAACGATTACGGCGCTGTCCGCATCAGCCTGGCCAGCCCGCACGATATTCGCAGCTGGAGCTTCGGCGAGGTCAAGAAGCCGGAGACGATCAATTACCGCACCTATCGTCCGGAGAAGGACGGCCTGTTCTGCGAGCGCATCTTCGGTCCGGAAAAGGACTGGGAGTGCGCCTGCGGCAAGTATCGCGGCATGAAGTACAAGGGCATGATCTGCGACCGGTGCGGCGTCAAGGTCACGCACAGCCGCGTTCGTCGCAAGCGCATGGGCCACATCGAGCTGGCCGCGCCCGTTGTCCACATCTGGTTCTTCAAGGCCATGCCCAGCCGGCTGGGCACGCTGCTCGACATGAAGACCACCAGCCTGGAGAAGATCATCTACTTCCAGGACTACGTGGTCATCGAGCCGGGCAACAACGAGGGGCTCAAGGAGCGGCAGCTGCTGACCGAGGACCAGTATCGCGATGCTCGCGCCGCCTTCGGCGAGACGTTCGAAGCCAACATGGGCGCCGAGGCCATCAAGAAGCTGCTCGAAAAGCTGGACCTGGTGGAGCTGTCGACGAGGCTGCGCAACGAGCTGGCCGCGGTTAGTGCCAAGGAGAAGCCGTCCAAGCAGAAGCAGCGCGACCTGGTCAAGCGGCTGAAGGTCGTCGAATCGCTGCGCGACAGCGCCAACAAGTGCGAGTGGATGGTCCTGGAGTGCATCCCGGTCATCCCGCCCGACCTGCGGCCGCTGGTGCTGCTCGATTCGGGCAACTTCGCGACCTCGGACCTCAACGACCTGTACCGCCGTATCATCAACCGCAATAACCGCCTCAAGAAGTTGGTGGACCTCAACGCCCCCGAGGTCATCATCCGCAACGAGAAGCGCATGTTGCAGCAGTCGGTCGACGCGCTGTTCGACAACAACCGCTGCAAGCGCCCCGTGCTCGGCTCGTCGAATCGGCCGCTCAAGTCGCTGACCGACATGATCAAGGGCAAGCAGGGCCGCTTCCGCGAGAACCTGCTCGGCAAGCGCGTCGACTACTCGGCACGCTCCGTCATCGTCGTCGGCCCCGAACTCAAGCTGCACCAGTGCGGCTTGCCGAAGAAGATCGCCCTGGAGCTGTTCCAGCCGTTCATCATCCGCCGGCTCAAGGAGCTGGGCCACGCCGATACGATCAAGTCGGCCAAGAAGATGCTCGAACGCAAGGATGACCAGGTCTGGGACATCCTTGAAGAGGTCATCAAGAACCACCCGGTCTTGCTGAACCGGGCGCCGACCTTGCACCGCATGGGCATCCAGGCGTTCGAGCCGGTGCTGATCGAAGGCAATGCCATTCGCATCCATCCGCTGGTGTGCAAGGGCTTCAATGCCGACTTCGACGGCGACCAGATGGCCGTGCACCTGCCGCTGTCGATCGAAGCGCAGGTCGAAGCGACCGTGCTGATGATGTCCACCAATAACATCTTCAGTCCCGCCAACGGCCAGCCAATTATCAGCCCGTCGCAGGACATTGTCATGGGCTGCTACTACCTGACGGCATCACGCGGCGAGCCGGGTGACGCCATCGAGGCTGGCGACGGCATGGTCTTCTCCAGCCCCGCCGAGGTCTTCCTGGCTTTTGCCGAGAAGAAACTGGGCGTCCACGCACGGATCAAGGTGCGGCTGCCGATCGACAAGAAAGTCATCGGCGAGATGCGCTACGAGAAGGACCGCATCCGCGTCGAAGAAATCCCGCGCCAGCAGAAAAACCTGTTGGTGAACACCACCGTGGGCCGCGTGCTCTTCAACGACATCCTCAAGCCGAAGATGGCGTTCTACGACCTGTCGCTGTCGAGCAAGCACCTGAGCCGCATCATTGCCGACTGCTACCAGCTGCTCGGCCGGCGCGAGACGATCGACCTCCTCGATCGCATGAAGGAACTGGGCTTCCGCGAATCGACGCGCTCGGGCCTGAGCTTCGCCACGGACGACCTGCGCACGCCCGGTAACAAGGACGCCATCATTCGCGACACGGAAAAGGACGTCGAGCGCATCCAGAAGCAGTACCAGCGCGGCGTCATCACCGAACTGGAGCGCTACAACCAGGTGATCGACAAGTGGACGCACGCCCGCGACCAGATCACCAAGCAGATGATGCACGAACTGCAGCACGACATCCGCGAGGGCAAGCCGTACTTGAACCCGATTTTCCTGATGGCCCATTCCGGCGCCCGCGGCGGTGTCGAGCAGATTCGTCAGCTGGCCGGCATGCGCGGTTTGATGGCCAAGCCGTCCGGCCAGATCATCGAGACGCCGATCAAGGCCAACTTCCGCGAAGGACTCAGCGTGCTGGAGTATTTCAGCTCCACGCACGGTGCCCGCAAGGGTCTGGCCGACACCGCACTCAAGACGGCCGACTCCGGCTACCTGACGCGCAAGCTTGCCGACGTGGCCCAGAACGTCGTCATCACGATGCACGATTGCGGCAGCACCCAGGGCATCACCAAGGGCGTGGTGTACAAGGGCGAGGAGATCGAACGCTCCCTGAGCGAATCGATCCGCGGCCGCGTCAGCCGCAACCCCATCACGACCATCACGGGCGAAGGGATCGTCAAGGAAAACGAGATGATCACCTGGGAGCAGGCGCGCAAGATCGAGGCGCTGGGCGTGGACAAGATCCTCGTCCGCAGCCCGATGACGTGTCAGGCGTCGCTGGGCGTCTGCCGCTGCTGCTACGGCATGGATCTCGCCACTGGTGCCATGGTCGAAGAAGGCATGGCGGTCGGCATCATCGCGGCCCAGTCCATCGGCGAGCCGGGCACGCAGCTGACGATGCGCACCTTCCACATCGGCGGCGTCGCCCGTCGCGCGGTGGAAGACAGCGACATCAAGTCCCGCAAAGCTGGCACCGTCAAGCTCGAACGCATCAACGCGGTCGTCAACGACGAGAAGCAGCGCGTCGCCTTGACTCGCAACGGCGAAGTGAAGGTACTCAATCCCAAGGGCCAGGACCTGGAAAGCTATTCGGTGCCCAATGGCGCGGTCCTCATGGTCGAAGACGGCCAGCAAATTCAGCCGGGCACGGTGCTCTGCAAGTGGGATCCGCACATGATCCCGATCATCGCCGAGGTCGGCGGCAAGATCCGCTTCGACGAAATCATCGAAGGCGATACGCTCCGCAAGGAACGCGACCAGGCTGGCCTGGAGCGGTGGGTCATCGCCGAGCACAAGGGCGATCTGCATCCGCAGGTCGTCATCCAGGACGATCGCGGCCAGAGCTTGGCCTTCTACTACGTGCCGGAAAAGGCGCACCTGGAAGTCCGCGAAGGCCAGACGGTCTCCGCCGGCACGCTGCTGGCCAAGACGCCGCGAGAAGTGGGCGGGACGCAGGACATTACCGGTGGTCTGCCCCGCGTCACGGAGATCTTCGAGGCGCGCCGGCCGCGCGAGCCCGCAGTCATGGCGGAGGTTGCCGGACTCGTTCGCCTCGGCGAGAAGCGGCGCGGCAAGCGCTCGATCCTGGTCCAGCCCGTCGACGACAAGGGCAAATCGATCGGCGAGGAGCGCGAGCACCTCGTGCCGCACGGCAAGCACCTGCGCGTCCACGGCAATGACTACGTCAAGGAAGGCGACGCCTTGGTGGACGGCCCGCTGGTGCCGCACGATATCCTGCGCATCAGCGGCATCGAGGCGGTGCAGAACTACTTGACCCGCGAAGTACAGTCGGTCTACCGCTCGCAGCGCGTGGACATCGACGACAAGCACATCGAAATCATCGTGTCGCAGATGCTGCGCAAGGTGAAGGTCGAGACGATGGGCGACACGGGGCTTCTGCCCGGCCTGGTCATCGACAAGTTCACTTTCCGCGAGATCAACGACCGCCTGAAGGAATGCGTCAAGGTCAAGGACCCGCGCGATTCCAAGTTCGTGGAAGGCCAGATCAAGACGAAGGAAGAATTCGAGGAGGAGCGGACGCGACTGGACGCCGAGGGCAAGAAGCCGCCGACGTACACGCCGCCGCAGCCGGCCACCTGCTCGACGCAGCTGCTGGGCATCACCAAGGCGGCCGTGCAGTCCGACAGCTTTATCTCGGCTGCCAGCTTCCAGGAAACGACCAAGGTGCTGACCGAGGCGGCGCTGGCCGGCAAGGTCGATTACCTGGTAGGCCTGAAGGAGAACGTCATCCTGGGCCACTTGGTCCCGGCCGGTACTGGCTTCCACACACACCAGGAAGCCGAGGTCCGCATCCAGGTTCCTGGCGGCGCGGTGCCCTCCGACGATGACGCCGAGGAACTCGAAGCTGCCGGTACCGCGAAGTGAAGAGGGTGATTAAGTTAACCGCAACCCGATGGCAATCGCGAATGGGCGCATGCCATCGGGTTGCGGTTAAACATTGAAATGTCCCTTGACCACGCCGCATCGACAACATACCGTAAACACTTTCCCGCTTCGTTTCGGAGCGGGAAAAACATGTCCGGGCATCGGTCCGGAACCTGCTTTGCGAGTGGAGTTTGGAATGCCGACGATCAATCAGCTGGTGAAGAAGCCAAGGCGCCAGCAATATAGCAAGCCGAAGCATCCTGCCATGCAGGGCTGTCCGCAAAAGCGCGGCGTGTGCCTGCAGGTCAAGACCATGACGCCCAAGAAGCCGAACTCGGCGTTGCGCAAGGTGGCTCGCGTCCGCCTGTCCAACGGCATCGAGGTGACGGCGTACATCCCTGGCGAAGGCCACAACCTCCAAGAGCACTCGATCGTGCTGGTTCGCGGTGGCCGTGTCCGCGACTTGCCCGGTGTGCGCTATCACATCGTCCGGGGCGTGCTCGATAGTCAGGGTGTCTCGGATCGCAAGCAGGCCCGTTCCAAGTATGGAGCAAAGAGAGAAGGAAGCTAGTGGAAACGCTGAACGACCGATGGTGAACGATCGCCAGTCCGCTTCGTTCGTCGTCGTGCGTTCGTCGTTCTTCGCGCATCGTTCCCTTGAGGGGCCAGCCTCCATGATGGAACTGCAAGTGATTCTCGATTTCGCCTGCTGTGGGTGTCAGGAGTCCGTGAGTGTGACCGTCAAGTGTGCGGGGAAAGGTTTGGCCGGAGCCGGCCGGACTGTCGCCGCTGTCAAGGTTCCTTGCCCCACCTGCGGCACCGTCAATCAGCTGTACTTTGAACCCAACGGCACCGTACGCGCCGTCAGTCCCGTGACGACGCCGCGTCTGTTGCCTGAACCCTCGATGAACTGATAAGTCTTTCCCGGGAACTGAATCATGGCTCGCAAACGAACCGCCAGCGAAACAACCCTGAAGCCCGATCCACGCTACGACAATAAGCTGGCGAGCAAGTTTATCAACTGCCTGATGTGGCAGGGCAAGAAAGCCACCGCCATGCGCATCTTCTACGGCGCCATGGACCAGATCAAGAAGCGTATGCCCGACGCCAACCCCATTGAAGTGTTCGTGCAGGCCGTGGAGCACGTCAAGCCGACGGTGGAAGTACGTTCCAAACGCGTCGGCGGTGCCACTTACCAGGTGCCGATGCAGGTCAACCGCACCCGGCAGCAGAGCCTGTCGATCCGCTGGATCATCAACGCCTCGCGGGCCAAAGCAGGCCGTCCGATGTTTCTGCGTCTCGCCGACGAACTGATGGCCGCCTACCGGCGCGAAGGCGAAGCCATGACCAAGCGCGAGAATACAATCAAGATGGCGGAGTCGAACAAGGCGTTCGCGCACTTCGCCTGGTAAGTAAAGAAAGAAATCACCACAGAGAACACAGAGAACACAAAGGAAAGCACAAAGAGTAGAATGCAAGAACGATAGGCGGCTGCTTATCTGCTCTTGTTCTTCTTTGTGTCTTCCTCTGTGTTCTCTGCGTTCTCTGTGGTGATTTCTTTTTGAGGTCGAGTCGATGGCTGCCGGTAGCAAAATCGATCTGAGCAAGTTTCGCAACATCGGCATCATTGCGCACATCGATGCCGGCAAGACCACCACCACCGACCACGTGCTTTACTACGCCGGCGCCAAGCACAAGCTTGGCTACGTCGACTCCGGCACCACGGATACCGATTACGATCCCGAGGAGCAGGAACGCGGCATCACCATCTACAGTGCCTGCGTGCCTTTTACCTGGCGCGATTGCACCGTGAACTTGATCGACACGCCTGGCCACGTCGACTTCACCGCGGAAGTGGAGCGTTCGCTGCGTGTACTCGACGGCTGCGTGGTCGTCTTCGATGCCCAGAAAGGCGTCGAGGCCCAGTCCGAAACGGTCTGGCGCCAGGCGGACAAGTACCAGGTGCCGCGCCTGGTTTTCGTCAACAAGATGGACGTGGTCGGCGCCAATTTCCCCAATGCACTGGAGGAGATCAAAGAGCGGCTGGAAGGCCGGCCGCTGGCACTGAGCATCCCGATCGGCAGCGGCTCGCCCAAGGACAGCCACACGCCATTTGCCGGCATCGTCGACCTGATTGCCATGAAGGCCCTGTACTTCGATGCGAAGAACGACGGCAAGACGATCCGCGTCGAAGCCATTCCGGAAGGCCTCCAGGTCGATGCGGAGCACTACCGCGAACAGATGCTCAATGTCCTGTCCGAGAAAAGCGATGAGCTGGCCAACGCGGTCCTCGCCCAGATGGACACCGGTGTGGACATTCCCGCGGAGACGATCCGCACGGCCATCCGCGAGCAGACGATCAAGCGCATTATCCAGCCCGTGCTGTGCGGCTCGGGCCGCGAGCACATCGGCGTTCAGCCCCTCATGGACGCAGTGACCTTTTATCTTCCAAGCCCCCTAGATCGGCCGCCGGTCGTCGGCACCAACCCAAAGAAGCCCGATAAGGAAGAGAAGCGCAAGCCCGATCCGAAGGAACCGTTCTGCGCCCTGGTTTTCAAGGTTGTCTCCGATAAGCACGGCGATCGTTTCTTCCTGCGCGTCTACTCGGGCACGCTGAAGAACCAGAGCCGGGTCCACAACCCCGGCCGAGACTTCAAGGAACTGGTGAGCAAGATCTACCATGTGCATGCCGATCCGCGCCGGCTTCCCGAGGATATTCCGGAAGCGGTGGCAGGCGACATTGTCGCCCTGGTTGGCCTGCGCGAATCGATCACCGGCGATACGCTCTGCGACGCGCAGCATCCGATCCTGCTCGAGCCGATTCACTTCGCGGAAGCGGTGGTCAGTCAGGCGATCGAGCCGCAGTCCACGGCCGACAAGGACAAGTTGATCGCCACGCTGGATTCGCTGCGGCGGGAGGACCCGACGTTCACCTACGGCGAGAACAAGGACACCGGGCAGCTGCTAATGAGCGGCATGGGGGTGCTGCACCTGGAAATCAAAAAGCACCGCATGGAACGCGATTTCAATCTGAAGGTGCGCGTCTATCCGCCGCGGGTCAGCTACCGCGAGACCATTCGCCGGCAGACCCGGGCCGAGGGCGAGTGTGTGCGGCAGAATGCGACGGGCACGGCCGGCATGTTCGCCAAGCTCAGCATCCAGCTGGAGCCGCACAAGAATGAGCAACAGCCAATCGTGGTCGTCAACAAGGTGCCCGAGCAAGTGCTGCCGCCGTCATTGGCCGCAGCTGCGGAGCGCGGCATCCGCGGAGCGCTGATGTCGGGCGACCTCGGTTATCCGGTCATCAACGTCAAGGCGACGATGATGAGCGCCCAGACCGATCCGCAGCTGTCCAGCGAAGTAGCCTTCGAGGCCGCCGCGTCGGATGCGGTGAACCAGGCGATCAAGGAGAACATCGTGCTCCTCGAGCCGGTGATGCGCCTGGAGGTAACGGTGCCGGAGGACTATATGGGTGCCGTCAATGCCGACCTGAATGCCCGGCGTGCCGAGATTGGGGACGTGGTGGCACGCGGCAAGCTCCGCGTCATCGAGGCGACCGTGCCGCTCGCACGCATGTTCGACTATTCGGAAAAGGTGCGCAGTCTGACCCAGGGCCGTGCCAGCTGGACGATGGAACCCAGCGCCTACGCGCCCGCACCGGACGAGGTGCTTCGGAAATTGCTTCATCCTGACGAGGACTATTGACGTGGGGCCGGCTTCCAGCCGGCCTATTTTCAAGGCTGGCTGGAAGCCGGCCCCACGTTCCGCTTCCTCATCCTTCACGGAAAACTCGGCAAAGAACCACTTGACATCCATTTTGGGCACGACTATGTTTAACGCTTTGGCACAAAAACGCTAAGGATTTGCAACGCGAGGAGGGTGATCGTTTGGCGGGTTTTTCGAGCGAGCGCATTCGCATCCGTATGGAAGCGTATGACTACGAAGTGCTGGACCGCACCGCGCTAGAAATCGTGGACACGGCCAAGCGTACCGGTGCCGACGTGCATGGTCCTATTCCACTGCCCACGCGCATCGAACGCTACACGGTCTTGCGCAGTCCGCACATTGACCGAAAGTCGCGCGAGCAGTTCGAGATCCGCACTCACAAACGCCTGATCGATATTCTGCAGCCCACGGGCAAGACCATCGAGGCCCTGAACAAGGGTCTGAGCCTTCCTCCCGGAGTGGACATCAAGATCCGGGTGCTGGCCGCTTCGGCCAGCTAGGCTTCCCCCAACGTGTTGCTGCGATCGGCCTGTGCGAATAGGGCCCCTTTCGCACGGTAGGCGTACCTCATTCACGAACAGTTGAATTGGGCGCACGGACGTGATGAAGGCCCACGGGTTGCTGCCCGTGGGTTTAGAGTTGAACTCACTTGTCGGTCGGGATTGGAAAGGGTCAAAGCCGTGTCAACCGGGGAAACACCAGCTAGCTCCGAGCCGTTGACCCTGAAGGTGTTCAACCAGAAGGGTGAGTCGGTCGGCACGGTGCAAGTCGATCCCGCCGAGTTTGGCGGCAGCATCAACAAGCAACTGCTGCACGACGTGGTGCTCATGCACCTGGCCAACCAGCGAGCCGGCACGCACTCGACGCTGCGGCGCGGCGAAGTGGCCGGCAGCACCAAAAAGCTGTTCCGCCAGAAGGGTACCGGCAATGCCCGCGTCGGCAACCGGCGCACCAACAAGCGCAAAGGCGGCGGTACGGCCAAGGGCCCCAAGCCGCGCGATTACGAATATCACCTGCCCAAGAAGGCCGTCCGCGCTGCGACACGCATGGCGATCCTGAGTAGGCTTCAGGATCAGGAGGCGGTGATCATCGAGGACTTGAAGCTGCCCGGAATCAAGACCAAGGACATAGTCGGAATTCTGAAAAGCCTGAACATCGAAGGCAAGAGTTGTCTCATCGGCATCGCGGAAGCCGACGAGAAGGTCTACAAGTCGGCGCGAAATATCCCGGGCGTGGAAGTGTCGCCCGCGAATCTGTTCAATGCCTACAGCGTGTTGCGTCCGAAGCGACTGCTCCTGACGCGTGCGGCGCTCGAAGCGCTGCGCAAGGGGCCGCAGAAGAGCGAAGTCAAGTAAGGACCCGAAGCGATGCCAAACGCCAACAAGAAGCGTCCGCGCGCGGGAATGGGGCCGGATCTCGAGCCGCACCAGGTCGTGCTGCGCCCATTGGTGACCGAAAAAGGGACGCACCAGTTCACGCGCCATAATGCTTATACGTTCGAGGTCAACCTCTGGGCGACCAAGGAACAGATCAAGCACGCGGTCGAAGAGCTGTTCACCGTCCACGTCGAAAAGGTGCGGACGCAGATGCACGCAGGCAAGAAGCGGCGTTACCGCTTTCGCCTTGGCCGCCTTCCGAACTGGAAAAAGGCCATCGTGACGCTGCACGGCGAGGATCGGATCGAATTCTTCTAACCAAAGCAAGCCATCGGGATTAGCCGTCAACGATCAGCCATCCCGTATGGTCGATTGCTTCGGCTGGAGTCTGATGGCCAATCGCTGAGAGCTATTTATGGGTATTCGTCATTACAATCCGACTTCCGCGGGGCGCCGACAGGGTTCCGTCAGCGATTTCGCCGACCTGACCGATCCCAAAAAGAAGCCCGAAAAGTCGTTGTTGCTGCCGCATCCCAAGAAGGGCGGCCGCAACAATCACGGTATCGTCTGCACGAGATTTCGTGGCGGCGGCCACAAGCGGATGTACCGGAAGATCGACTTCAAGCGCGCCAAGTACGACGTGTGGGCCACCGTCGTATCGATCGAGTACGATCCGAACCGCTCCGCGCGCATCGCGCTGCTTCAATACGAAGACGGGGTGAAGACATACATCCTGGCGCCGGAAGGTCTCAAGGCGGGCGACAAAGTTATCAGCAGCGATACCGCCGAGCCACGCGTGGGCAACTGTCTGCCGCTGCGGAAAATCCCGCTCGGCATGACCGTTCACAACCTGGAAATGCAGCCAGGCCGCGGTGGCCAGCTGTGCCGCAGTGCGGGCACTCGTGCGACGTTGACCGCTCGTGAAGGACGTTGGGCGCAGATCACGCTGCCGTCAGGTGAAGTGCGGCGCGTCAGCTCCGAGTGTCGGGCGACGATTGGCGCCATCGGCAATGCCGATCACATGAACGTCAGCCTGGGCAAGGCAGGCCGCAAGCGCTGGCTGGGCCGCAAGCCGCACAACCGCGGCACGTCGATGAATCCGGTGTCGCATCCAATGGGCGGTGGTGAAGGTCGCACCGCGGGCGGGCGGCATCCGTGCAGTCCGACGGGCGTGCTGGCCAAGGGCGGCAAGACGCGCAATAAGCGCAAGCCGTCAAACTCCGCGATTATCCGTCGGCGCCGGCCCGGACCGCATTTTGCGACGAAGTAATTGGCGCCTGACTGGCCGTGCGGCGCGTTGGTTCTATAATGATTGGCTCCGAAGCGGGTGGAAGTCATGAGTCGTTCGCTGAAAAAAGGTCCGTACGTCGATCCGCGGCTGCTCGCCAAGGTCGAGAAGCAGCAGAACACGGGCGCGCGTGAGCCACTGAAGACCTGGGCACGCGATTGCACGATCGTGCCGGAGTTCATCGGCATCACGTTCCTGGTTCACAACGGCCGGCAGTTCATGAAGCTCTACGTGACGGAGGACATGGTCGGCCACAAGCTGGGTGAGTTTTCGCCGACGCGCCTGTTCCGTGGCCATAGCGGCGGCAAGAAGGCCGCAGCGGCGGGACCTGCGAAGTAGCATGGATCCCGGGGTGGAGCAGTGGTAGCTCGCCAGGCTCATAACCTGGAGGTCGTAGGTTCAAATCCTACCCCCGGAACTAGTTAGGGATGGGAGTCGTTGTTGAGTGTCGTTTCTGGACTAATGCTGTCGTCCCAGTGGTGTTTGCGGTGGCAGTTAGCACACAGCACCACGCATTTGGAAGCTTCCGAAAGGATTCGTGCCTTGCCCCAGTGTTGCTTCCAGATGGCGGCATTGAGGGTAATTTCCTTCTCCCTTGGGTTCTCATGATGGAATTCGAGGCAGGCAGGGTGGTTTTCACCACAGTGGCTGCAGCAGAGGGTTGCCTTTAGTTCCGCGAACCAAGTTTGGATCCGTTTGCGGCGATCGAGATTGCGTTGTACCTGAGTCTTGGAGTTTTCTTTGTACCAGGCTTGCATGTATCGACGTTGGTAAGCGCGACGTTTTTCTGGATCTTTGTACGGCATCGTGCGGCCTCGGAGCTTGGAATTGAAGGACGGGTAATCATACCCGCTGGAGCGATGGACTACACCGCTAAGCACCGGTTCTCTGACATGTCGGCCCGGAAGGTCCGGCCCTTTGCGACGCTGGTTCGCGGGCGGCCCGTCGATGAGGCGCTCGAGATGCTGCGCTTTTTGCCTAACAAGAGCGCTCGGCTCTTGGAGCAGGTGATCAAGAGTGCGGTCGGCAATGCAGAGGACAAGGGTGCCCGCCACATCGAAGACCTCGTGGTCATTGAAGCGTGCGTCGACGGCGGTCCAATGATGAAACGTATCATGCCGCGCGCCCGTGGCACGGCCTATGTCATCAAGCGACGGCTGTCGCACATTCGAGTCAAGCTGTCCGACCTGGAAGACTAGGGTCCGGTGAATTCACGCAAGCCCACGGGTGCCGTCCCGTGGGCTTGACATTGGGTGGAGCGATTTCATGGGGCAAAAAGTTCGGCCCACCGGTTTCCGTATCGGGATCATGACCGACTGGCTAAGTCAGTGGTACGCCAACAAGGCGGACTTCGGCGATCTGCTGGTCGAGGACCACAAGATTCGCGCTTTCGTCAAGCGTCGCTATGGCCGGTCCGGTATCGCCCGCATCAAGATCGAGCGGACGCGTGAGAAGGTCACCGTTTACATCTTCTCGGCGCGCGTCGGCATGATCATCGGCAAGAAGGGCCAGGAGATTGACAAGCTGACCAAAGACCTCGAGGACTTGTGCCATCGGCACATCGAGGTCAAGACGATGGAAGTGAACCGACCGGAGGTCGATCCCCAGCTTGTAGCTGAAGACATCGCTGAGCAGTTGGAGAAGCGCTCCAGCTTCCGCCGCACGATGAAGCGGGCCATGGAGCAGACAATGGGCGCAGGCGCCAAGGGCGTGAAGCTGCAGCTGGCAGGCCGGCTGGGCGGCTCGGAAATGGCACGCGTCGAGAAGACGATGCTGGGCAGCATCCCGCTGTCCACGTTGCGGGCGAAGATCGAATACGGGTTTGCCGAGGCCAAGACCGCTCAGGGGCATATCGGCATTAAGGTCTGGATCAACAACGGGGACTACTTGGATCCCCAGGAGAGTACCCATGCCGCTGATGCCCAAGCGGGTAAAGTTCCGAAAAAGCCAACGCGGCACGCTAAAAGGTAACGCCAGTCGCGGCAATCGCGTGAACTTCGGCGAATTCGGCTTGCAGTCGCTGGAAAGCGGCTGGCTGTCAGCCGAGGCGATCGAGGCTGGGCGTATCACCGCGTCCCACGCGATCCGTGGCGAGGGTCGTTTGTACATCCGCGTCTTCCCGCACAAGTCGGTCACGGCGATTCCCGCCGAGACCCGCATGGGCAAGGGGAAGGGCGAACCGGAGTACTGGGCCGCGGTGGTGAAGACCGGCATGATCCTCTTCGAGGTAGCCGGCTTGCCCGAACCAGCGGCTCGCGATTGCCTGGCGCGCGTAGCGTACAAGATGCCGTTCAAATGCCGGCTGGTATCGCGGAAGCCCGGTGGCTAAGCCGCTTGAGGCGTCGCGGGAGGATTTATTAATGAAGCCTGCCGAGTACCGGGGTATGCCCGACGAGCAGTTGACCCTCACGCTCAGCGAAGAGGTCAAGAACTTGTTTCACATGCGCGTCCAGTCCGCCACCGAGCGCCTGGAAACGCCGAGCCAGATCAAGAAGGCGCGGCGGAACATCGCGCGGATGAAGACGATTCAGCGCGAACGGCAACTGGCGAGCGCGGCCAAGGCGCCGGCCGCGAAGGAGACGAAGTAAGTCATGGTCCAGACGCCGACCACCGTGGAAGAAGATCGCGGCACCCGTCGCCTGGCGACAGGCGTGGTCACTTCCGACAAGATGAACAAGACCCGTCGCGTCGAGCTGCCGCGACTGGTCAAGCACCCCCGCTACGGAAAGTACATCAAGCGCCGCACCATTTGCCACGTGCACGACGAGGCCAATGAATCGCGCACGGGCGACATCGTCGAGATCATGGAGACGCGGCCGCTGTCGAAAACCAAGAACTGGCGGCTGGTGCGCGTGATCCGCAAGGCGCCCGTGACCGCGGCACTGCCGGCCACGCCGGAAGTGGAACAGCCCAAGTAGTCCTTCGGTCCCTTGTTCCTCTCCAAGGACAAGGGCCAACGGACAAAGGACGAGAGCGATGATTCAGCAATACACCTACCTGGACGTGGCGGACAACACCGGCGCTAAAGAATGCATGTGCATCAAGGTGCTGGGAGGCAGCCGGCGGCGCTACGCGTCCATCGGCGACGTCATCGTTGCCAGTGTGAAGAAGGCAATCCCCGGCGGCGAAGTCAAGCCGGGCGACGTGGTCAAGGGCGTCATCGTCCGCACCAAGAAAGCCACGCGCCGCGACGACGGCAGCTATGTGCGGTTCGATCGCAATGCCTTGGTGCTGGTGGATGCCGAGAACAATCCGCGCGGCACTCGTATCTTCGGTGCCGTCGCCCGGGAGCTGCGCGAGTGCGGCTTCATGAAGATCGTGAACCTGGCCGCCGAGGTGGTGTGACATGCATTTCAAGAAAGACGACATCGTTCAGGTCCTCACCGGCGACGACGCGGGCAGCACGGGCCGCGTGCTGCGCGTGCTGGGCGACGTCAACAAGGTCGTCGTCGAAGGCATGAACCGGGTGTACAAGCACTTGAAGCCCAATCGCCGCAATGCCCAGGGCGGTCGGCTCTCGAAGGAGATGCCGATCGCGGCCTCCAACGTCCTGCTATATTGCTCGACGTGCCGCCATGGGGTGCGCATCGGCAAGCGCTACGGCGACGACGGCCACAAAGAGCGGTTTTGCCGTGGTTGCAAGAACAGCCTGGGTGCGGTGAGCAAGCCGCGCAAGGCGTACGCCGCGAAGAAGTAGGCGAGATCGCCGCGCGTCGTTGTCCTCTTATCGTTGACGTGACCCCGTGTCTGCCGCTTGCGGTGGATCGGGCCAATACCGAGGTTCGGTCCGATGGCCGACGAAGAGAAGAAACCGAAAGACAAGCATGCCGAGGCTGGCGCTTCCGGCGAGAAGCCGCAAAAGGCCAAGGGTGGCGACAAGCCCAAGGGCGATAAGCCGAAAGGCGACGCCAAGGGTAAAGGCGATGGCAAGCCCAAGGGCGATGGCAAGCCAAAGACGCCGCCGCCTCCGAGCGGTCCGGCGCGCCTTCAGGAACGCTACAAGAAGGAAATCGCCCAGAAGCTTGGGGAAAAGTTGGGACGAAGCAACCCCAACAGCTTGCCGAAGCTTCAGAAGATCTGCGTCAACATGGGCGTCGGTAAGGCGCTGCAAGACAAGAACCGCATGGAGCAGTCGGCCGATCAGCTGACGGCTATCACCGGGCAGAAGGCCCAGGTGACCAAGGCCCGCGTCGCGGTCAGCGGCTTCCGGCTTCGCGAGAACAATGAAATCGGTTGCCGGGTGACCTTGCGTGGCAAACGCATGTATGAGTTCCTCGACCGGCTCATCAGCGTTGCCCTGCCTCGTATTCGTGACTTTCGTGGCGTCAATCCGAAGAGCTTTGACGGCAACGGCAACTACAGCATGGGGCTGGCGGAGCAGGTGGTCTTTCCCGAGATCGACCCGGATAAGGTGACGTTCACCCAGGGCATGGACGTGACGATCGTCACCAGCACCCATAGCGACGATGAGGCTCGCGAGTTGCTTCGCCTGTTTGGCATGCCGTTCCGCGAGGCGTAATTTTTCGAGCGAGATCATGGCGATTACATCGAAACGCGTACGATTCAAGAACCAGCTCAGCCAGCTGGAAGCCGGAAAACGCGATCCGAAGCAGGCCATAGCGCCCCGCGAAATGATCCGCGTCCGGATGCGCTGCAAGCTGTGCGGCCGGCCTCGTGCCGTCTATCGCAAGTTCGGCATCTGCCGGATTTGCTTCCGAAACCTGGCCAGCGATGGCCTGATCCCCGGCGTGCGCAAGGCGAGCTGGTAGACAAGGAACTAGCCACCATGATGACCGATTCGATCGCCGACATGCTCACTCGCATCCGCAATGCCAACCGCATCGAGCGGCCCGCGGTTGAGATGCCGGCCACCAACCAGAAGAAGGCCCTGGCCCAGGTCCTGAAGGATGAAGGCTTCATCCTCGATTACCAGATTGGCGAGTACGCCAAGGACGAGCAAGGGCATTCGACGTTCGTCGCACCGCCGAAGCAGACGGCCAAACTCGTGCTGCGAGTCTACATGAAGTACGGTCCCGAGGGCGAGAAGGTCATCCGGCACATCCAGCGGGCCAGCCGACCGGGGCGGCGTCTCTATCGCCGGCACGGACAACTTCGGCCAGTCCTCGACGGCCTGGGGATTGCCATCTTGAGCACCAGCAAGGGCGTCATGAGCGATCGCCGGGCGCGGGCCGAGCGCCTGGGCGGCGAAATGATCTGCACCGTGTGGTGAAAAAAGGTCCGCGACCTTTTTTCGAGGAGAGTTTCATGTCTCGTATTGGCAAGCAGCCGGTGCCGATCCCCGCGGGCGTCAAGGTCCAGGTCGCCGACGGCAAACTGCGCGTGGAAGGCCCGAAGGGCAAGCTCGAGTTGGCCTTTCATCGCAACATGAAGGTCGAGCAGGAAGCGGGCAAGTCCATCAAGGTGACCCGGCCCGACGACGAGCGTCAGAACCGCGCCTTGCACGGCCTGACTCGTAGTTTGATCGCCAACATGGTCGAAGGCGTCACGAAGGGTTACGAAAAGACGCTCAAGATCGAAGGCATCGGCTACCAGGCGCGCATGGACAAGAAAGTGCTTGTGTTGACGGTTGGCTACGCCAATGCCGTCGAGATGCCGCCACCCGAAGGCGTCACCGTGGAATTAAAGGACCCGACGACCATCGTCATCCGCGGCGCCGACAAGCAGAAGGTCGGGCAGTATGCCGCCGAAGTGCGTCGCGTCCGCGAGCCGGAACCTTATAAGGGCAAGGGTATCCGGTACGATAACGAACAGGTCCGTCGCAAGGAAGGCAAGGCGTTCTCCAGCGGCGGCTAACATTTTCGTCAACCTTAGCCCGGCCGCCCCATGGCCGGGAGTGCAATCATGGACCATCAAAAGGCGAAACAACGACGACAGCTGCGACGGCGCCATCACGTGCGCCGCGGCATTACCGGCACCGCGGAGCGTCCGCGCCTCACGGTTTTCCGCAGCTCCAAGCACATTTACGCGCAGCTGATCGATGATCTGAGCGGCGCTACTCTTGCCGCGGCCAGCAGTGCGGCCAAGGACGTCAAGTCCGGTACGCCCTACGGCGGCAATGTCAACGCGGCCAAGGCGGTCGGCAAGCGTCTGGCGGAAGCCGCCAAGGAAAAGGGCATCCTGAAGGCCGCGTTCGATCGCGGGCACTATCGCTATCACGGCCGTGTCAAGGCGCTGGCCGACGCCGCACGCGAAGGTGGTTTGCAATTCTAGCCGCCGGCTGACCGCAGGCAGCTATTTTGGAGCTTGGTATGGCAAGAGATCGCGAAGTTCGGCAAGATGGGCTTGAAGAGCGCGTTGTCAAGATCCGCCGTTGCGCTGCCGTGGTCAAGGGTGGTCGCCGCTTCAGCTTCAACGCACTCGTCGTCGTCGGCAAGCGCGACGGCCGCGTGGCCTGGGGTTACGGCAAAGCCAATGAAGTGCCGCCTGCCGTCGAGAAGGCGGTCAAGGACGCGCAGTCCCGCATGGAGCGACAGAAGCGAATCCAGCTCCGTGGCGAGACGATTCCGCACCGTGTCGTCGGCAAGTTTGGCGGCAGCCGCGTCGTGTTGGTGCCAGCCGGTCCCGGAACGGGCGTCAAGGCAGGCCCCGGTGTTCGCGACGTGCTTGAAGCCTGCGGCGTCCGCAACATCCTGACCAAGGTGCATGGAAGCAGCAACCCGATCAACCTCGTCAAGGCCACTATCGAAGGCCTCATGCTGCTGCGGACCCGCGACGAAGTGGCGCGGCTGCGAGGAGTGACGCTGTAATGGACCTTTCAACCGTACACCAGGGCATTCACAAGCGCAAGCCCAAGAAACGCGTCGGCCGCGGCGTGGGCAGCGGACATGGCAAGACTTCTTCACGCGGTGCCAAAGGCCAATGGGCCAGCGCCGGTGCCAAGAAGCCCGCGTCGTTGTTTGAAGGCGGCCAGATGCCGTTGTTTCGCCGCATTCCCAAGCGCGGCTTCTCGAACGCCACCTGGGCGAAGACCTTCCATGTGGTCAACGTCCGCGATCTGAACGACGCGTTCGCCGACGGCGCGACCGTGGACGCCGAGTCGCTCAAGAAGGCCGGCTTGGCGAACGGCCAGTACGATGGCATCCGCATCTTGGGCGAGGGGGAACTGACGAAGCGGCTGGTGGTGCGGGCGCATCACTTCTCCAAGTCGGCCCAGGAGAAAATCACCGCCAAAGGCGGCACCGTCGAGGTGATTCCACCGGCCAAGAAGCCGGTCCGCAACAAGATGAAGCCGCGAGCCGCCAAAGCGAAATGACTAATTTCAAATGACGAATGACGAATCAACGACAAATCACCTAATGCCTAAGCCCCAAGTTAGCGCGGTCGGTTTCGTTATTCGTCCTTGGTCATTCGTCATTGCTTCGTCATTCGTCCTTAGTCATTAGACATTATCACCTTGGGGGCGTCATGCACAAGCTGCTCACGATCTTCAAGATTCCGGAATTAACCCGGAAGATCCTCATCACGGCCTTGTTCCTGGTCATCTACCGCGTCGGCTTTTACGTGCCGCTGCCGGTAATCGACCAGGAGAAGATGGCCAACGTCATGCGTGGCGCCGCTCAGGGCGCTCTGGGGCAAGTCCTCGGCTTCGTCTCCATGTTTTCCGGCGGCACGCTCAGCCAGAGCTGTATCTTCGGCCTTGGTGTCATGCCGTACATCTCCGCCTCCATTATCTTTCAGCTTCTCGCCAGCGTGTATCCACCGCTGGAAAAACTTCAGAAGGAAGGGGAGAGCGGCCGCAAAAAGATCAACGAATACACCCGTTACGCCACGGTCTTCATCTGCCTGATTCAGTCGTACTTCTGGGTGCTGCACATCATGCGGCCCGAACCGGACGGTCTGGGATTGGCCATGCGCGGCTTTGACGGCTTCTTCTACGGCATGACCGCCGTCGTCACCATGAGCGCCGGCACCATCTTCCTGATGTGGATCGGCGAGCAGATTGACGAATACGGAATCGGCAACGGCATCAGCCTCATCATCATGGCCGGCATCGTCGCCCGCATCCCGGACGCGACCAAGACGCTGTTCATCGATTCCAACGGCCGGATCAAGGACTCCATCCTGACGCTGGGCGGCTCGGGCAGCGGCAACGACGTCGGCTTCGAGAAAGTGATCGTGCTCATCGTCCTGTTCGTCGCCGTGGTCGTCGCCGTCATCGCCATCACCAAGGGACAACGGCGCATCCCCACGCAGTCGGCCAAGCACGTTCGCGGTCGTCGCGTCTACGGCGGCACCCGTCAGTACCTGCCGCTCAAGGTCAACCAGGCGGGCGTCATGCCGGTAATTTTCGCCAGCAGCTTGCTCATGCTGCCGTACTTCATGTTCAACCTGCTGCATAGCTCGACGGGCTGGCGCTGGACCGGCTGGCTATCCGAGGCGTTCGTCCGTCAAGGCTATACGTACAATCTTTTCTACATCGCGCTGATCTACTTCTTCTGCTACTTCTGGACCGCCATTACCTTCAACCCGAAGGACATGGCGAACAACCTGAAGGATTACGGCAGCTTCATCCCCGGCTACCGTCCGGGCAAGCGCACGGCCGATTACCTGGAACGCGTCATCATGCGCATCACCTACGTCGGTGCCGCGTTCCTCGCAGTGGTGGCTATCATCCCAAGCCTGATCTCGGCCGGCATGGAGGTCGATTACCGCGTGGCCAGTTTCTACGGTGGTACCGGCCTCTTGATCGTCATCAGTGTTGCGTTGGACCTGGTGCAAAAGATCAACAGCCACCTCGTCATGCGGAACTATCCCGGCCTCACCGAAGACTAGGCACTGGAACTGTCGTCGAGCGTCGGAGGTAACTTCTCAATAACCCTGGGTCAGCGCGCAATCTGAGCAGGAAGGCGAACCGCAGCGCGGTTGGTCAGGTCAG
>JAIEMG010000252.1 GCA_019752375.1 Gemmataceae bacterium
CGTGTAAACGCCCCGGTTGAGAGACCAAAACCGGGGCGTTTACACGCCCCGCTCGCCTTAAGTTAATGGCATTCAACACTGTCCCCTTTTCCGCAATCAAGGGAATACCATTCGCGTCGGTAGGCACAGGATGCGTGGTTCCCGGTTTACTGCGATCGGTCGGGTTTTTGCCCGTTTTTTCGCCTCCGCCCGGTGCGCGCGAGTGCGTGCCATTCACGGCGGCACGCGACCAATCGATTTGCTCAGCCGCCAGGAGGTCGTTTAGCAGAACCTCATGAAGTCGCCGCCAAACGCCCGCGTTGCCAGGATGGCAGGCACTTCGACCCATACGGAGGGGCGAACTCGGGCAAACCGTGAAACTCGGTATTCTAGCGCGACCTGCGCCCCGTTCGCGGCCGCCCGCGCAGTAGCTCCTTGACCGTCTCTGCGAACGAGCGCAGCGGCTCCGCCTCCACGGCGCCCTTGCGCCAGATCAGGTTCACCGTCACCTGGCCGAAATAGCGGCCCATCGGGCGCTCGTGCAGGTTCGATGCCGGCGAGCGGTCCGGAACGCCCGGCACGATGCCAATGCCGAACCCCAGCTCCACGTAGCGGCGAATGACGGCGGTGTAGCCCGCCTCGACGCGCGGCGGCTGCGCCTGGAACACGTCGAGCTTTTCGAGAATCGCCGCAATCGACTTGTCGGCGAAACCACCCGAGGGCGAGTTGACGAAGGCGTGGCCCTTCAGGTCCTGGGGCCGAACAACACGCCGTCGCGCCAGCGGATGGTCCTTCGGCGCGATCAGGAGCGGTTCCAACTCGTAGACGGGCTCGAATTCCAGCCACGGATTCGGCGGGCTCGGCTCGCGCTCGACCGTTAGACCCAGGTCGGCCTCGCGTGCCTTCACGGCGGCGGCGATGTTGTCGCCGCTCAATTCGAGGAAACGCAGCCGGACATGCGGCTGGCGGCGTTCGAACTCGCGGATTGGTCTCGGTAGGTCCTCGACGAGAATGCGCTGCGTCGTCGCTAGCGTCATCCACGTCTCGACGCGCTCCCGCGCGGACGCGAAGTGGTGTTTGAGTGCGTCGATGCCGGCCACCAGAGGGGCCGCCAGGCCGGCAAGGACGCGACCGGCTTCGGTAAGCTGGCAGCCGCGGCCGTGCGGCTCCACAAGCTTGCTGCCGAACTCGCGCTCCAGGGCGTGCACTTGTTCCCAGACCGTCGGCTGCGCCAGGCCCAGCGCGTCGGCCGCGGCTTTCAGGCTTCCCAGGCGCGCGGTCTCGCAGAAGCTGCGCAGCTGCTGGAGACGTACCTCCTTGTAAGCACGGCGGGAAACGCGAGCGGCCATGGACGCCACCATATAGGCCAGACCTAGAGCCCGTCAAGAATGAATGAGGCCCGATCCTTGCTTGTGATCGGCCGACCGCAGGGCTACAGTGTGATGGAGACATCCCGCCCCGTTCCTCCCCACCGGAGGCCCGCCAATGTTGAACCGCCGCGACGCCATGCTCCGCCTGGGTCAGCTCGGGCTCGGCGCCATCACGCTGCCCGGCCTTCTCAACGCTCAGCAGGCACAGGCAAGTGCTGCCAAACCGCAAAGCGGCAAGGCCAAGTCCTGCATCTACCTCTTCCTGTGGGGTGGCCCGCCGCAGCAGGACTTGTGGGACATGAAGCCCCATGCACCGGAAGGCGTGCGAAGCCTGTTCCGCCCCATTGCGACGAAGGTGCCCGGCATCGACATCTGCGATCAGATGCCCCTGCTCGCCCAGCACACCGACAAGATCGCCGTCGTCCGCTCGGTGACCCATCGAAGCGACATCCACGAGCCGTCGGTCTACCACATGATGACCGGCAAGGTGAACCCGACGCTGGTGGTGCCGCGGAATCAGCGTCGCCGTAGTGATTTTCCGAATTTCGGATCGATCCTGTCGCATTTCAGCGAACGGCGCTCGATGCCGGCGTCGGTGACGCTGCCGCGTCCGGTCGGCCACGACGGCGTCACCTACGCCGGCACCTACGCCGGCCTTCTGGGACCGCGCCACGACCCCATGGAGCTGCGCGAGGCTCCCAGCGCCAGCGAGAAGGCGCCGCACCCGGTCGAACTGCCGCCCGACGTGGACCTGGCGCGCCTTCAAGCTCGCCGCGGCTTGGTGTCACTGCTCGAAGAGCACGAGCGCGTGCTGAGTCGGCAGCGGGCAACCGAGGCGCTGGGCGGCTTTCAACTGGACGCGTTCCGCATGCTGGCTTCACCGGTCGCCAAGCGTGCGTTCAACCTGGAACTGGAGCCGCCGACGGTCCGCGACCGTTACGGCCGCAACGAGTACGGCGACAGCTTCCTGCTCGCCCGGCGGCTCATCGAGGCGGGCGTGCGACTGGTGTCGGTCGTGTGGATGTACATGAAGCCGGGCGGCGGCGTCGCCAACGTCTGGGACAATCACGCCGGTTACGGCTTCTTCGGCGCCAAATCCGGCTACGACCTGCTCAAGACGCCGCTGTGCGTGCCGTCGCTCGATCGCGCGTACACCGCGCTGCTGGAAGACCTGGCGGTGCGGGGCTTGCTCGACGAGACGCTGGTGGCGGCCGTCGGGGAGTTCGGCCGCACGCCCAAGATCAACAAGGACGGCGGCCGCGATCACTGGGGCGCGTGTCAATCGGCGCTCCTGGCCGGTGGCGGCATCAAGGGCGGTCAGGTCTACGGAAGCAGCGACAAGGAGGCGGCGTACGTGAAGGACAACCCGGTGGCGCCGGAAGACCTGCTGGCGACGATTTACCACGCCTTCGGCATCGCTCCGGACCGCGAAATCCACGACCGCGAAGGTCGGCCGCATCGGATTTGCGATGGTAAAGCGGTGACGGCACTGTTTCCCTAGGTGTCGCAAGCCGAGTCGGCCGACGGACTGGGCCCTTCACGAAAACGGTCGCCCTGCGCGCGACCGCATAGAATCGAAGCTCCAGGTATTCATGTTGAATGGCGACAACCGGAGCGCCGATTTCGCCCGTTCTCGCGCCAGATTTTCGCAATCGCGACCAGGGCGGCCGTTGCATTCCGTCAGCAGGAGCGCTGCTGTTTCCTGCGATTAGCCTTGCCGGCTCACCATGAAGTTGATCCAAATCGGGGCGAAGGGGGACGTGCAACCCTTCGACACGGGATAGTCGCGATAGATCCCCAACTTTGGGATCCGACGCGCAGCGAATCGTGGAAAGCGAAGAGTCCGGCAACGCGGTTGCCTGGACGGTTCACCGGGCGAAGGGGAAAAGCCGCGCGCGTGCCTCGGCATCGAGCGGCGCGCCGTACTCGCAGCCTTCGAAGAATTCGGCATACTCGACGGCCGCGCCACGCTGCGGCCCGTAGGTCTCGACCAGCAGCGACCGATACTTGTCGGCTCGCGGCCGAAGCCGCTTCTGCGTCTGCAGCAGCATGAATTCCCGACGGGCCTTGTCGTCGGCCGGCACTTGCTCCAGGTAGGCATGGTTGTACGCCAGCCACTCGTAGAACTGCGACGTATGGCAGTGCAGCATGTCCGCAATCTTGTCCATCACGCTGCCGACGTCCACTGCCACCGATGGACTGAACGGATACGGCTTCTGAAAGTCATCGGGCAGGTAGGCGATGACGGGATCGCGCATCAGGTGCGGAGCTTCCGGCACCACGGCGGGTACCGTGACGAGGTAGGCCGCATCCTGTACGAGCTGGCTCGTGTAGCGATGGTCCGGATGATAGTCGTTGGGACGATGGGTGAGCAGCAAGTCCGGCTTGAAGGTGCGGATCATGTGAATGACGGTGGCACGGACCTCCAGGGTGGGGAGCAAGCCGCCGTCGGGATTGTCGAGGACGTCGTAGGTCGCGCCAATGACCTGGCCCGAAGCCGCCGCTTCCGCGCGGCGCCGACGCACCAGCTCCGGACCGGCAGTGACGTGGTGCCCCGCGCCTCCGTTGGTCATGCTGATCATCTTGACGACATGCCCGGCGGCGCGGTAAAGCGCGGCAAGACCGCCGGCCGAGTAGTCGGCATCGTCGGGGTGAGCTCCGATGATCAGCAAACGTAGGGGCGTGTCGGCCATGGTCGGTTCCTCTCATTCGTCCAGGGGATGGCCGGTGAGACGCTCGAAGGCTTCGAGATACTTCTGTCGGGTCTTCGCGACCACGTCCGCAGGCAGTTCGGGGGGAGGGCTGTTCTTGTCCCAGCTGGTGGTCTCCAGCCAGTCGCGAACAAACTGCTTGTCGAACGAGGGCGGGCTGGCTCCCGGTTGGTAGCCGTCCAGCGGCCAGAAGCGCGAGCTGTCCGGCGTCAGGACCTCGTCGATCAGGATCACTTCATCGCCAGGGAGCTTGCCCCACTCAAACTTCGTGTCGGCAATCAGGATGCCCCGGCTGCGGGCGTAGTCTGCCGCACGCGCATAGATGTCCTGGCTGCGTTGCCGCAACGTCTCCGCCGTCACCATCCCGGCGATTTGCACCATGCGCTCGAAGGGAATGTTGATGTCGTGGCCGCTTTCTTCCTTGGTGGCCGGCGTGAAGATCGGCTCCGGGAGCTTCTCGCTCTCCTGAAGCCCGGGCGGCAATGGAACGCCGCACACTGCCTGTCCCTTGCGATATTCCTTCCAGCCGGAACCCGCCAGGTAGCCGCGCACCACGCACTCGATCGGCACCACGTCGGTCTTGCGCACGAGCATGGTCCGCCCCGCCAGCACGTCGGCATGGGCGGCAAAGGCATCGCCCATCCGATAAGGGTCGGTCTCGAGGAGGTGGTTGGGCACGCGCAGGTATTCCAGCCAGAAGAGCGTCAGCTGGGTCAGCACGCGGCCCTTGTCCGGGATGCCCGTGGGCAGCACCCAGTCAAAAGCACTGATGCGATCGGTCGCGACGATGACCAGGCGATCGCCCAGGTCATAAATGTCGCGGACCTTGCCGTGGCGGCAGGGATAGCCTTGCACCTGACTTTGCAGCAATGGGAGAGCGGCCATACCAATTAGTCCCTGGAAAGTCACTGGGTCCCTGAATTCTTACGGGAAGGCAGGGCCGGGGACAATGGGCCGGGTGGCGCCAGCGGTGCGGTTTTCGTCGGGTTTTCCGGCTTCGCCGGTTCTTCGCCCCGGCCGACCTGGGCAAGCTTTTGCAGCCAGGTAAAAGCGTCCGGACGATTTGTCCCCAGTCGGGCCGCAGCCTAGAATTAGACAGAGGAGACGCGGTCTACAGGGGGTGGCGTCCGTCGGACCCTGGCCATCACCCCGGACGGCTCCCATCCTGCCCCACTCCTCTCTCGTCCACATTCGCAGTGTCGTTGCTTGAGGCAGCCACGATGCTGGCCCTTCGCCGGACCTATTCGCGGAACGAGGAGGTGTCTCTTGGACCATTTCCGGCCGCGCCCGAACTCCGATCAGACCCCGGTCCCGCTCTGGCGGCGGGCCTGGCTGGACGGGTATCCATGCGATGTGCCCTCGTCATTGCCCTATCCGTCCGTGCCCGTCAGTGCGCTGATCGAAAACTCGGCGCGGCGCTTCCCCGAACGGGCCGCCTGCACGATGTACGGACGATCCGTCACCTATGCCGAGCTGGCGGAGCAATCCCACCGTCTGGCCGCAGCGTTGGTCAAACTCGGCGCGGGCCCTGGAAAGCGGGTCGGCATGCTGATGCCGAACAGCCCCGAGTATATTATCGCCATGCAGGCGGCCTGGCTGACCGGCGCAACGGTGCTGCAGCTCAGTCCCTTGATGGTCGCCTCGGAAATCGGCAAGTGGCTCCAGACGACCGATTGCCACATCGTCGTCACCCTGGACCTGCTGGCGCCATCGGTCGTCACCGCGTTAAACGATGGTCCGCTCGAACACGTCGTGGTTGCCTCGCTGGCGCCGCGGATGGCCCCATGGCGCAGCTGGCTCTATCGGGTGGAGCGCCTGCGCCGGCACGGACCGCTTCGCCTGCGCGACGATGCTCACCTGCACCGGTTCGATCAGCTGGTGCGCAGCGCCCCGCGCAGCCTGACGCCGCGCATCGTGCCTGAAGAGGACGTGGCGTTGCTCGCCCCAACCGGCGGAACCACCGCATCGCCCAAGGCCGTGATGCTGACGCACCGCAACCTGGTCGCCAACGCCTATCAGATTCACGCCTGGAGCCGGGGCGACGATCAGCCCCACGGCGTGCTGGGCGTGCTGCCATTCTTCCACGCCTACGGGCTGTCGGTATGCCTGCTTTCCAGCTTCGTCGGCGGCTGGACCGTCCATCTCTGGCCCAAGTTCGAGGTCACCCCGGCACTCGATCTGCTGGAGCATCATCGCATCGAGCTAATGCCCGCCGTCCCGGCGATGCTGAATGCGCTGAACCGCAGCTTACGCGAGCATCCGCGCGATCTCTCGTTTATCCGTGCAGTCATTTCCGGCGCTTCGGCGCTGGATCCCGCGGTGCGCCGAGATTTCGAAAAGTACGGTGCACAGCAGCTGGTCGAAGGCTATGGCCTTTCGGAAGCCAGCCCGGTCACCCACGTCAATCCGATGGACGGCCACAATCGCCCCGGCACCATCGGCCTGCCGCTGCCGGACACCGAGGCGCGCGTGATGGATCAGTCCAGCGGACTTGAGGAATTGCCGGTCGGTGCGGTGGGCGAGTTGGTCATTCGTGGCCCGCAGGTCATGAAGGGCTATCTGAACAACCCTGTCGAAACGGCGCGTTCGCTGCGCAACGGCTGGCTCTACACCGGCGACCTGGCCAGGCGCGACCGCGATGGCTATTTCTCCATCGTGGACCGCAAGAAGGACATCATCAAAACGTCCGGCTTCCTCGTCTACCCGGCTGAAGTCGAAGAGGTCCTCAATCGCTTTCCCGAGATCGCCGAGTGTGCGGTGATCGGCGTGGCCGACAGCGAACGTGGCGAGGCGGTGCATGCCATGATCGTGCCGCGCGGCGAGGGCCTCGATCGCGCCGCCCTGGACCGTTTCTGCGCTGAACACCTGAGCAAGCATAAGCGGCCGCGCAAGATCGAAATCGTCAAGGAACTGCCCAAGAACTTCCTGGGCAAGATCCAGCGACGCAAGGTCCGCGAGACGGTCAATGCCATCGGCGGCAACGGCCCGAGTCACTGATCCCCTTCCCGCTGGTCCCGTCATGCTTGACATTGCCATTGTCGATGGCGTTCGGACTCCCTTCGTACGGGCGTTCGGCCCGCTGGCCGGCGTTCCGGCCTACGAGTTGGGCCGCCACGTCAGCGAAGTGCTGCTTCGCCGCGCTGGTATGGAGCCTGCACGGGTGGACCAGGTCGTCTTCGGCAATGTTGCCGTGCCGGCCGAGGCCGCCAACATTGCCCGCGTCATCGCCCTCAAGGCCGGCATTCCCCGGGATCGCATCGCGCACACGGTGCATCGCAATTGTGCCTCCGGCATGGAGGCGATCACGACGGCTGCCCAGCTGGTCCACCTCGGCGAGGCCGACGTGGTGCTGGCCGGCGGCACCGAGTCCATGAGTCAGATTCCGCTGCTCTTCAGCCACGAGGCAACGACGTTCTTTACGAAGGTGGCGCGAGCGCGCGGCGTGCGCGAACGCATCTTCGCCATGATGCGGTTCCGACCCCGCTACCTGCGTCCCGTCATTGCCATCAAGCTGGGACTGACCGATCCCGTCTCCGGGCTGATGATGGGTGAGACCGCCGAGGTGCTTGCCGAGGAATTCGGCATCCGCCGGGGTGAGCAGGACGAATACGCCCTGCAAAGCCATCAGCGGACACTGGCGGCACAGAAGCGGTCCCTCTTCGCCGAAGAGATCGTCCCTATCCCCGCCGCGCTGACGGGCAAGGAAATCGTGGAAGACATCGGTCCACGCGACGAGCAGAGCCTGGAAGCGCTGGCGAAATTGAAGCCGATTTTCAAACGGGGCGGCACCGTGACGGTCGGCAATTCCTGCCAGATCACCGACGGGGCCGCCGCGGTGCTGGTGATGTCGGGCGAGCGTGCCCGCGGCGAAGGCCGGGCGCCGTTGGGCTACCTGCGTGCCTTCGCCTACGCCGGCTGCGATCCGCGCCGCATGGGCCTGGGCCCCATTCATGCAGTGAACAAGCTGCTCAAGAAGACTGGCATGAATTTTGCGGACGTCGATCTGATCGAAATCAACGAGGCGTTCGCCGCCCAGGTGCTGGCCAACGAACGCGCCTTCGCGTCGCCAGGATTTGCCGAGAAGGAACTGGGCCGCAACAACGCGCTGGGCGTCATCGACCGTAATCGGCTGAACGTCAATGGCGGCGCGATTGCTCTCGGCCACCCGATTGCCGCCACGGGAACGCGATTGGTCGTTACACTGTTGAAGGAATTGCTCCGCCGCGGCAAGAAGCGTGGCCTGGCAACGCTCTGTGTCGGCGGCGGCCAGGGAGCGGCCCTGCTGCTAGAAACACCTTGAAAACACAGGAGCCACGGATTGCACGGATAAATGTAATTCGATTTATTTATCCGTGTTATCCGTGCAATCCGTGGTTGAATCGCATTCAAACGGTTGGTTCGCTTTTCGGTTGAGTTTTCGCCCAGTCCTGAAGGAGGCGGTCCCGATGGCCTGGTTTCAAACCGAAAACCTGCGCATGGACGTGGAAAAGAAGGACGTCGGCGTCCTTTGGCTTGACACGGCGGGCCGACCGGTCAACGTCTTCACGCCGCGGATGATGGCCGACCTGGACGCCCTCTTCGATCGCATCCTGCAAGCCCGCCCCTTTCAAACCTTGATCATTCGCAGCGCCAAACCCTCGGGCTTCATTGCCGGTGCGGACATTCACGAATTCACGAAGATCCAGAGTCCCGAAGAAGCGAGTGAGCTTTCCGCCCGCGGCCAGCGCCTGTTCACGAAGCTGGCCACGCTGCCAGTCCCGACCATTGCCGTCGTTCAGGGCGTGTGCCTGGGCGGCGGCCTGGAGTTCGCCCTGGCTTGCGATTACCGGCTCGCCATCGACGATCCAAAGACACAGATGGGGCTTCCCGAGGTAGAGCTGGGTCTGCTGCCTGGCTGGGGCGGTACACAGCGCTTGCCGCGTGTCGTCGGCCTGGAGCCAGCGCTTAAGATGATCCTCGGCGCCCGCCGTCTGAAAGCGGCCGAAGCGCTGCGCTGGGGACTGGCTGACGCCTTGGCGAGCAGCGACTTCGATGCCGTGCTGGCGGGACTGATTGCGAAGGCGGCCAGCAATGGGAAAGCGCAACGAACCGGGCTGCCGTTGCTCAACTGGCGTCAGCGCCTTCTCGAATCGACGGCGCTCGGCCGCGCTTTGATCTTCCGCGGCGCCGAGCGAATCCTGCGGCAGCGTGTTCCGGACGACATGCCGGCGCCGGCCGAAGCCCTGGAAGCCGTGCGCCGAGGAATCAAGCAGGACATGCCCGCGGGTCTGGCCTACGAGCGCGAGGCGAGCGGTCGACTGGCAACCTCGCCTGCCTGTCACAACCTGGTGAACCTGTTCTTTCAGCGTGAGAAATCGCGCAAGCTGCCGGCGGAAGTGCGCGCCGACCTGGTGGTACCGATCCGGCGCGTCGGCGTCGTCGGCGCGGGTACAATGGGCGCCGGCATCGCCCAGCTCGCGGCCGTCAAAGGCTTCGAAGTCGTCGTGCAGGAAGTCAACGACGCCGCCCTGGCAGCCGGCATGAGCAAAATTCAAGCGCTCTTCGACAAGGCCGTGGAACACCGCGTGCTCTCCGCCGAGGAAGCCAGGCACAAGATCGCCGCCATCCGGCCGACCACGACCTGGCAGGGCTTTGGCAACGTGGACCTGGTGGTCGAAGCGGCCATCGAGGACCTCGACGCCAAGCGAGCGATCTTCCGCGAGCTGGAACAACGCACGAAGCCGACGGCGCTGCTCGCCACCAACACGTCGTCCCTGCTCGTGGAGAACCTGCACGAAGGCCGCGCGCATCCGGAGCGCGTGGGCGGTCTGCACTTTTTCAATCCCGTCCACAAGATGCCGTTGATCGAGGTCGTCCGCGCGCCGGCGACCGACGATGCCGCCGTCGCCACGCTGGCACGCTGGGCCATCGACCTCGGCAAGATGCCGGTCATCGTCAAGGACAGTCCGGGATTCGTCGTCAATCGCATCTTGATGCCGTACTTGAATGAAGCAGTCCTCGTGATGGGCGAGGGGCATTCCGCACCCTACGTTGATCGGCTGATGCGAAAGTTCGGCATGCCAATGGGGCCATTGGAATTGCTCGACCAGATCGGGCTCGACGTCGCTGCTCATGTGGAGCAGTCGATGCGGCCCGCGTTTGCGGGTCGCTACACGCCTAATCCTTGCTTCACTCGCATGCGCGAACGTGGCTGGTTGGGAGAAAAGTGCGGCGTCGGCTTCTATTGTCATCACGGAAAGTCGAGGAAGCCGAATAACGCCGCTCGCGGCGCTTTTCCGAAGGACGAAGGTAAATATCCCGTGGCCTTCCGGCATCCCGGCACGGTGAGTGGCACTGCACTCGCCGACCGGCTTGTCCTGCTCATGGTGAACGAGGCTGCGGCATGTCTGGGGGAAGGATTGACGTCCAGTGCCGAAGCCATCGACGCGGCAATGGTCTTCGGCACCGGCTGGGCGCCCCATCGCGGCGGTCCTCTGCACTACGCCGATCATCGTGGTCTGCGCGAGATCGTCAAACGCCTGGATGAATTTACGCAAAACGATGGTCCCCGCTTCGAGCCCTGCACCGAACTTCGCCGTCGTGCGGAAGCAGGGGAGGGATTTTACAGAGGAAGCGAAGTCCCCGCTCATGTATAAGTGCGGTTGAACCAACGGATGCTAGCCCGAAGCGCCGGCGAGGGACGACTTCACCTCCTCCGTGCCTCGGGCTAGTTGTGCTGAATGCCCTCAAAGATGCGCAGGCAAGGAGCGAGCCCGCATGAGCTCATCGAACTTTGACGTGGTGGTCGTCGGCGCCGGGGCGGCGGGGCTGACGGCGGCCATCGGACTGGCCCGTGCCGGATTCGCCGTCGCCGTCGTGGAAGCGGCCTCCTTTCCCGGTGCCGAGAACTGGTCCGGCTGCGTCTACTTCTGCGAGAACCTCGTCCATCCCGATATCCTGGGTCCTGAAGGCGTCGAGGCGCTGGCCTGGGAACGCCGGCTGGTCGAACGCGGAGCCTTCGCCACCGACGGGCACAGCCTGCTTGGCATGACCTATCGCGATTCCGGGGCGTTTCGCCACTGCTACACCGTCCTGCGGCCGATCTTCGATCATCACGTGGCGCAGATGGCCGTCAAGCTCGGCGTCGCGCTGCTTGCCGAGACCACGGCCGAAAGTCTGATCCGCGAGGGCAGCAAGGTCATCGGCGTCTGCACCCAGCGCGGCGCGATCTACGCCGATCTCGTCTTCCTGGCCGAGGGCGACGCCTCGCACCTGGTCACCCGCGAGGGCTACGAGCGCTATACCGACGCCCGCGAGGCGCCCAAGTTCCTGCAAGGCATCAAGCAGGTCATCGAGTTGCCGCCGGGCGTCATCGAGGACACGTTCGAGGTCGGCCCCGAAGAGGGCGTCGCCTACGAAATGCTCCTGCGCAACGGCAGCCTGCGCGGCCGCAGCGTCCGTCTGAACATGGGTGGATTCGTTTATGCCAACCGCCAGAGCCTCTCCGTCGGCCTGGTGCTGCCGGCCGACAACCTGAAGGACCATTTCGGCGGTGATCCGAACCTGCTGATGGAGTGGTTCTCGCAGTTGCCGGTGCTGCAGCCGTGGCTCAAGCATGGTCGCAAAGGCACGTTCGGGGCGAAGATCATTCGCGGCGGCGGTGCCAAGGACATCCCGCGCTTGATCGACGACGGCCTGGCCATCGGCGGCGCCGCCAGCGCCATCGGCATTGACTTTCCATACCCGAACTTCACCGGTCCCGCGACCGGAATGGGCCTGCTCCTCGTCCAGGCCGCCAAGAAAATTCGCGCGGAGCGCGGCGCCTTCACGCAAGACGCGCTGCGACAGCACTACCTCGAGCCGCTCCAGAAGACGCACTACTGGAAGGACGTGGAATTCCTGCGCAGGTGGCCCGCTTACGTGAAGCGCACGCAGGTTTTCTTCGGCCGCAACATCGACCTCAGCCTGGGCACCGCGTATGTCTGGTCACGCCCCGGCCAGTGGTTCCTGTCGAAGTGGTTCAACTGGTTGCGCGTGGCCTGGCACATTGCCGGCCCGACCCACTGGAACGAGCTGCGCTCCGATCAACGCCACCTGGTCCGGGCTCTCCAGCTCGGCGAAGTGATCGGCCGGCCAGGCCTGGGCCGGCTGCTGCTCGACGGCGCCGTCAATGCGCTGCGCGATCTGTTCGGCAGCCCTCGACCCGACTTGCCCGCGGCGGGCACGGTGCAACTGCACTACAGCGTCGACGGCGGCGCGGAATTGATGGGGCAACCGCCACGGCTCTTTCGCCGCTGGTTCCAACGGTTCACCCCTGTACTGGCGTCGGCCGCGCGGCGGGTCTACATCAACGACAGCGAGCCGCTTGCCTACAAGATGCACGGCGCGATCAGCCTGATGCTGCGGCAGTTGAACATGCTTGACCTGATGGGCGCGGGCATGCTGAGCATCGCAGCCGGCGTCAGTACCGCATTCCTGCTGGGCTGGGACCGGCTGCGCGGGCTGTTTCGCAAGCGCCGCTCCGATCCGACCGCCCTGGGCGGCTATCCGCGCTACACCGAGGCGGCGCGGAAGGCAACGGACTTGACGCCCATTGTCGCTACCGCAGCGCAGCAGTGGGAAGGCCGGCTCGGTCAGCTCGCCTATCAGACCGTGAAGGCATCGCACATCCACGTGCTGTGGCCCAAGACGCTGGCGGACAAGAACGCGGTCGTCAACCAGGGACTTTGGCACGTCTGCCCGGCGCACGTCTACGAAGCGCGCGTGAATCCCCAGGGGCAGCTGCAGGTCGTCGTCAACTTCGAGAATTGCATCAAGTGCGAGACCTGCTGGCGCACCAGCGACCTGGTCGACTGGGCGCGCGACGGCCAGCACCGGTTCATCTATCCGATCCGCACGCCGGTGGTGACGCGGCTGCTCGCGGCCATGCAGACCACTGCTCTCAGTCGTCCGACGGCCCCGCAGCGCGTCGATGCGTGGGAGACTGTCGTCCGCGACCTCGAGAAGCGCCTGCGCGCGGACCGCCCGGGCAACGGCAACGTCCAGAGTGCCGCGGAGGTGGCGGAGCTGCAGACGCTTCTCGAACGCCTGCGCCTCAAGCTGGAAGCCTTCGACGAAGCGCTGGCCGAGGAACCGCGGACCGTGGACCGGGCGCGGGCCGATTACCTGGAGATGCTGGCACGCTATGCCCAGCAAATCGCGGTCCGCATTGCCGAGGTGTTGCGCGGCAGTGCGCTGGCCAACCATTCGCACCCGAGCTTGCAAAAGGCCCACGAGAAGCTGGCTGAACTGGCCGGCGCACTGGTGCTGCGCGCCGAGCAGCGTGCTCGGCGCACCTGGGATCAGCATTACGCATGGGCAGCCGCCGACGGCCGGCAACTGCGCGCCCATCACATGATCGGCCTCGACCGCTACCTGCGCGTCATCGGCAAATCGCTGCCCGCCCATGCAGTGGCGCCGGACCCGGTCAAGGTCTGGTTGCAGTCCGAGAATGATGCCGTTACCAACGCGGACGTCCTCCAGCGCTGGTCCGCGAAGTTGGATGCCGTGTTCCCCGGCGGTGCCTGGCGCGATCTCGAACGGCAGACGCCCCTGACCAAGGAACAGGATGCGGGGCTGCGCGACCTGCTTGCTCAAGTCCCCGCGCTGGATCCGAACAACCTCGCGGGCACCCTCCATCCGCCGATTCGCAAGGCGCTGCTGGCAGAGCTGGCGCGGCGCGATCCGTCGCTGGCCTACCGAGCCGCCTGCCATCTCTGGGCGCGCGACCTGGCCCGCCTTTCCGGAGCGGCCGCACTGGGGAAAGCGTGCCAGCGTTGGACGCGCGGCGACGAATGGGCCTGCTTCGCCGCGGCGGATGCGGTGCAGACATTCGGCACCGGCTGGAAGGGCGAAATCCTCTTCGTGCCCGCCGCTCGGGCGAGCAGCTTGCTACTCCTGGTGGGCGATCAGCTGGCCGTGATTCGGCTATCTCCATCGGAGACACGGCCGGGACTGCACGTCGACCCCCTTCTCACACTTGGACTGCGCGGTGCCGGTATGGCACGCATCCGTCTGGACAATTTCGTGCTCGGGGACGAGCGCGCCGCCGTCGACCGCGATCGCATTCGGCGGGCCTGGAGCGTCCTGAGCAGTGCGGACCTCACGTCAATTGCGTTCGGCATGGCGGACCAGCTGTGCCGGCGGACAATTGCCCACGCCACCAGTCGCGTTCAGTTCCCGGGCCTCTTCCACGACGAGCAGTCCCGCGACACGATCGGCAAGTTTGGCGCGGTCAAGAAGATGGTCGCCGAGATGGGCGCGCGGCGTCTCCTGATCGAGACGCTGGACCACGTGCTGTCGCCGACTGATTTCTCGTCGCCGTCCGTGGCGCAGGCGGGGCTGATCAAGAAGGTCGTTTCGGAAGCACTGGGCACCGCACCCGGCAGCCTCTCCTACAACGCGGGCCAGGTCTTCGGCGGCACCGGCTATTCCGAGGACGACATCCTGTCGAAGTTCTACCGCGATGCCTCCGCATGGCGTTTCCTCGGGCCGACGAACGTCGAAATCGGCCGGCGTCATGGCGACGAGCTGTTGCGCGGCTGGCGGCCGGACGGGCAGAAGCTTGCCGCACTGCGCAACGAGGCCGAACTGTTCGATCAGCTCGCGCAGCGCAAGGCACTCCAGGCGGAGCTCGACGAGGTTCGCGTGGTGCGCTCTCGGCTGCGCGGCATGGTCAACGAATGGCTGGCCGCGGTCGACGTGTCCGCGGGCTCGCGCGCCACGCCCGTCACCGTACGGGGAGCGGATGGCCGGTTCTCGCTGGGCGCTCGCGCCCTGGCCGAGGTCAGCGAGGGACTTGCCCGCCAGGACGCCCACCTGCTTGCCAGCAAGGCACTGCTCTTGCGGTTGCACGCCCGGCTCGAAGAAGGCCTGCCTTCCGAAATCGAGACGGCCTTGGTCCGCGTCTGGCTCGAGGATGCTTCGGTGGCGATGGAAGAATTTGAGAGCAACCTGCGCCACCACTTCGCACAGGCCGGCGCGGCAGGCGAGCAGCCGGTCGTCGAACCGAGTGCCGGCTTGCCGACCACGAACTACCGCGACTTCCTTGCGTCGCCCGCGCCGTACGATTCCGGCGATTTCCTCGAACAACCCGTGGACTTGCTTCAGCCGCGCCTGGTGCCGGAGATGATCGAGTCCGATCCGGTCCTGAAGGCACGCGATGAGGAGTTCCGCACGCTGCTGGCAGGATACTTCGGCCAGCCGCGGCCCGACGGGCTGTCGTACGAACGCCACATCGAACGCCAGCATCGTCCCGACGAGCAAGACCTCGACTTCTGCCGACGGCACGGCTTCTTCCGCATGCCGATTCCACCGGACCTCGGCGGCGAGGGGCGGCAGAAGGTCGATTACTACCTGCTGACCACCAACGCCCAGCGTCTGGCTGACGTCGGTATCTCGCTGGCGATCCAGGCGAATACCAGCATCGGCACCACGCCCGTGCTGCTCGCACACGACAAGGACCTGCCCAAGGCACAAAAGGACCTCGGGCCCTTCGTTGGCGATACGTCTCTGCAATCGGAAATCCGCACCAAGCTCGAAGAACTGGTCGGCCCGCTGAGTGACGCCGATCCACGCCGCATCGAGCAAGCGTATCGCGAGCTGAACAAGCGATTGGAAGAGACCGTTTTCGCCAAGCCGGTCCTTCGGGTGCTTGCCCATCGCTTCGCCGAGGCCTGGGGCCAGGCGGGGCGCGCGGGCAAGGAGTTCGACCTGCCGACGTTTCGACAACGGCTGGCGGAATCGCTCAACCACTGGAAGGACGCGTGCGGCCGGGCCGAGGAGATGCACGGCGAGATGCCGCGCCGCCGGCAGGCTTGCGATCAATTCCTGCGCTGGGTTTCCAGCGGCCAGATCTCCGCGTTTGCACTGACGGAACCATCCGCCGGTTCGGATACGGCACGAGTGGCGACGCGCGCCGTCCTTCGCTCCGTGGCGGTGGAGCGCGAGGCGAATGGTACGCTGCGGTTTGTACCCTTCGGAAGCAAGGAACCGCGCATTCTCCTCGACGCGGCCCGAATGGAATTTCGCAAGGACGAGGGCGGGGTGTACCGCGCCTATTATCGGAGCACGGAGGGCGCGGAGCCGTCGCGGATTCACTTCGACGAGTACGACTACGAGACCGATGCAGCCGACTGTAAACGCTATTACGAGCGCGGCGGTCAGCGCGTCCACTTCACGGACATCGCCCAGGTGCGGGAGCGCGGCGGTCGCTCGTGGTACGACTACTGGGAGCTGACCGGCGCCAAGATGTGGATCACCAACGGGCGCATGTGCGGCATCATGTGCCTCTATGCCAAGACGGAAGAGGGGATCACTGGTTTCATCGTCGATCGCCATGCCGAAGGCCTCATCGTCGGCAAGGACGAGGAGAAGCTGGGCCAGTGCGGGTCGCCGACCAACGAGCTGTCGTTGCAAACCGTGCGTGTGCCGCGCGAGAACGTCATCGGCCTCGAAGGCCGCGGCCAGGTCAATGCCCTGGAAACTTTGAACGTCGGCCGGGCCGGCCTGGCGATGTCGGCGATGGCACAGATGCAGGGATTGATCGAGCAAAGCCGATCATTTGCGCAGACCGCGTACGGCGACGTGCCGGACTGGGTGGCGTGGCGTCTGCAGCGCATGGAAGAGGAACGCTTTACTTCCGAGGCGCTGGCGTTCGAAGTCATCGGCCGCTTCGAGCATCCGCAGACCAAGTCGGGCCGAATGGAATCGGCGATTTCCAAGACGTTGGTCAGCGAATCGTTGCACCGGGTCATCGAGCTGGCGGAGGAAGTCCACGGCCTGGCCGGGCAGACACAGTTGCACCTGGTCGAAAAGCGCAAGCGCGACGCTCGCGTGCTGAACATCTACGAGGGCACCAACGAGATTCAGCGCTTCTTCATCCTCAAGGACGTGGCCGGCGCCGCGGCGGACAAGCGCAAGGTCCGCAAGGACGAGAAGACGCGCCACACCAGCCGGGAAGCCCTGGACCTGGAAACGCTGCGCGGCGGCGTTCGGCAACGCATCGACGTGGCCGTGGGGCAGTTTGGCCAGCAGCTCTGGCAGAACCCGAACTTGCAGGCCAATTGCTTCCTGCTCGCGGAAGCGACCGCCTGGCTGAAGGCTGCCGACAGCACCCTGGGCCGGCTGGCTTGGTTGAACCGGCATGAACTGGCCGCGGGCGAGGAGGACACTCCCGCCGAGGCGATGCGCGGCAGCCACTGGTCGCTCGTTGCCGAGGTCGGCCATCGGGCGCTGACCCGCTGCTTGAGCGAAGTGCGCGACCGCCTGCGCCGTTTCGATGAAGAGCTCGCTCATCTTCGCCGCGGCTATTATGCGCCGCAGATTCGCGCCGCCAGCCTGCTTTTCGATCGCGCTACGAAGCCCCAGATGCCTGCGCGGCCAACCAGCGCGATCGCGAAACCGTTGTCGATCCTCGTCGTGCTGGAGCCGTCGGCGACGACGTTGCCGCACCCATATCTGCAAGACGGCAAGTTGCTCGAACCATACTGGACGCTGACCGATACCGATCGTGCCGCGCTGGAAACCGCGCTGCGGCTGCGGGACGAGGCCAGTGCGTCGATCGCGATCCAGGCGATTGCTGTCGGACCTCGCGGCGCGGCGACTGTCCTGCGCGAGGCACTCAACCTGGGCGTCGATCGCGCTCGCTTCGTCGTCTGCGAGGCGGAATCGTTCACTCCGGATAGCGCCGCCGCGGCACTGGCGACGACCCTCAAGCCGGGCCTGAAGTTCGACCTGATCCTGGGCGGAGCCGGAAGTGTCGCGGGCGAAGAGGGACTGCTGGCCGAGTTGACCGCGGAAGCCCTGGGCGTGCCCCATGCGGGAAGCGCCATGCACCTGGCGATTCGCTCCGCCGACGGTGCGGCGGAGGTGCTTCTGGTCGGCGCCGACGAACGGCAGCGCTTTCGTTCGCTGCCGCTTGCCGTCGGCGTGGAAGCAGGCATGCCGTTGCGAGCATTCACGGTTCAGGGTTATCTGACCGCATCGAGCAAGGCGATTGAAATCGAGCGCTGGCCGCGCCGCGTCGAAGTGAGGCCGGTCACCCTGCTCGAAGGAATGCACGCCGACGGCGCCGCCGAGGTGGTGGTCGGCACGCTCACGCCGATCGATGCAGCCGGCCGAGTGCTGGACGAACTCGGCCTGCACGTCGGGCCGCAGTCGGCCGTCCAGCCATTCGATGGGACCATCGAGGAGACGGCGTCCCCAACCGCAAGCGACAATGGCGTGCTGGCAATTCTGGCAGCCGACGCCGAGGGCCGACTGCAGCCTCCCGCAAACAGCACGCTTCGCGCCGCTCGCCTTCTCGGCGACCTCGAGGGCCAGGAGATGAGCGTCCTGCTGCTCGTCCCGACTGACGAACAAGCACAGCGGGAAGCCGTTGCTCACGTCCGGGCGCTCTGTCGAAACGACGTTGTCCTGCTGCCGGTGGCCGCCCCCGGCAACTCGGTCGAGGTCCACAGCCGGTTCCTGGCGGAGTGCTGGCCGACCGTGGGAGCGCAGCCGCGCGCGGTGGTTGGCGAACCCTGGACTGAACTCGCCTTCGCCATGCTGGCCGGGCGATCGACGCCGCCCGACCTGGTGAGCGCTCGCGTTCGTCAATTTGCGTTCGAGGGCGAGCACATCCTTCTGGAATCGGCCCGCGCGCGAGGCAAGCTGATCGCTCGACAGGTGATGCCCGGAGACGGCGACGGCACGCGATGGATCGTCGTCGCGGCGGATGCGGAAGTGCTCGACAACCGCTCGGCCGTCATGGGCCGTCTCAAGCCGTTCACGCGGGAGGTACTGGATGAGGGTAGGGTCCTGCGCTGGAGCGCGCGCGCCGACCGCTTCTACACGCGGCAGGACATCCAGCGTCTCTTGAAGGACATCCAGGCCGCTACGGGCCTGGTGCAGTTGACCGATGCGGAGTTCATCATCGACGTGGGTTTTGGCGTCGGCAACCGCGACGGCTACGAGGCGGTGATCGAGCCGCTGGAAAAGGCATTGAGCGACCTGGGCGTGCGCGGCATGGTCATCGGCGGCTCGCGCAAGGTGACGGAAGAGCTGCACTTGCTGCCGGCCGATCGGCAAATTGGGCAGTCGGGCGTGAGCGTTGCACCGCGCTTGCTCCTGGCGATCGGCATCAGCGGAGCGCCGCAGCACATCAACTACATCGGCGCCCGCAGCGTGATCCTGGCCTTCAATCGCGATCCGGAGGCCCCGATCATGACCCTCAATCGCCGGCAGCCGCGGCCCCGCGTCTTCCCGGTCGTGGGCGACCTGTTCGACACAGTGCCAGCATTGATCGAAGCATTGAAAAGCCAGCGCGGAGTCGAAGAAGCTCCGCAACACGCAGGAACCGCACGCTCGTAGCGACCTCGGAAGCCGCTGCGAGCGTAGAATAGAACAGAGAGAAGAGGAGCGAGACCATGAACACACTGGGTCTCGTCAGCACCCAGGGTCTGTCGACCGCGGCAATCGGCGCCGTTCCGGCGACCGGTCTGCAATTGCGCATCCACGACACCATCGGTTCCGCCCATCGCCTGTGGGTGCGCGGCCGATTGCTGGATCTGCCCATCGATGCGCCGCCGCAGTCGTCGCGCTGGTGGAAACCGTGGCGCGGCAACAACCAGCTGCCGGCTGCCATTCCGCTCGTTCACATTCAGACCCAGGTCGCGGGTAAATCTCTGGAAGCCAACGTGCCGCTGGGCCCGCACGGCGAGTTCGAAGCGACGTTTGACATCGACCTTCCTCCGACCCGCCGCGGCTGGCGGGTCGCGCGTAATCAGGTCACGCATCTGGGTACAAAGCGGGAAGCGTGCGGTCTGGTGCTCACGCCCCCGGCAGACGCCGCCGGAGTCGCAGTCGTGATCCTGCCGCGCTCCGAAACGATGGGAGCAGATGGTCTGCAACGTCTGGCACAATCGCCGGTGGCGGCCCTGCTCGCCGAGCGGATCCAGGGCCTTCAGCGCGGTCCGGGCGGGCGCCAGCCGATCTTCTACGTCGCTTGCGTCCCTCCGGCCAGCGATGGCATTCAAGCCGAGCTGGCACTTGCCCTGACCGCGCTTGGCTGGCCGCACGGGCGAATCATCTTGTTACCGACCGTTCCGGGCCAGGCGAACGGCGAGATCGCCGCAGTGATCGATCGCCTTCGCTGGCTGTTTGCCGGCGAACTCGAGCTATCCCTTCTGAATGTCGATCCGGCGGCCCAGGATGTGGTGGACAACCTGACTGCCGCCGCTGATCGGACCGCGGTCCGCACCGTGGCAGCCCCCGCGAGCGAGCTTGGCCGACCTGCCTTCCTGCCGGTGATCGCACGCGCTCGCGGACCGGCGTCTCGTCCCATCCGGGCGGGACACGTCACGCGCCATCCGCTGGTGTTCTGCCACGGCATGCTCGCGTGCAGCATGTTGCGCATGCAGCTGTCGCGCGACTTCAACTATTTTTCGGGGATGGGCCGCCTGCTGGAAGAGCGCGGCTTCCGCGTCTTGTTTCCGCGGGTGACGCCCACCGGCGGAGTCGTCGAACGCGCTCGGCAGCTTCGGGATCAGATTCGGTCGTGGACCGATGAACCGGTCAACATCGTCGCACACAGCATGGGCGGCCTGGATGCTCGTTACCTGATCTCCCGGCTGGACATGGCGGACCGCGTCCGCAGCCTGACGACCGTGGCAACGCCGCACCTCGGCAGCTACATGGCCGACTGGTTCCTGGCGAATTTTCGGCAGCGCGTGCCGCTATTGCTCGCCCTGGAAGCGGTGGGCGTCTCCGTGGACGGCTTTGGCGATTGCCGTCCCGCCATTTGCCGGGCGTTCAATAGCACCACGCCCGACATGCCGCAGGTGCGTTACTTCTCGTATGGCGGCGATGTGCCGCTGGCCCGCGTGACGCCGATGCTGCGCCGCGCCTGGGACCTGCTCACGCCCCTTGAAGGGCCCAACGATGGTCTGGTGTCGGTGAAATCCGCCCGCTGGGGCGAACACCTCGGCAACGTCTGCGCCGATCACTTCGCCCAGACTCCCGATGGGCTGTTCATCCATCCCGAAGAAGACTTCGACGCGCTGGGCTTCTTTCTGAGCGTGGTCGACGACCTGGCGCGGCGGGGCTTCTGACAACCTCTGCCGCCCGGTGGTTTCGCTTTTTTGGCGAGTCGCTTCTTGACCATCGGTGCTTCAGCGGGGTAACAATGGGGCCTGGTTCCCGGTCGTTCCGCACTGTTTTTCGCAAAGGAAGTTGCCAATGGCGTCGAAACCCGAAGTCCGCATCCAGGAATTGCACCTGACGCTGCCCAACCCGCCCAAGCCGATTGCCAAGTACAAGCCGGCGGTGCTGCTCGGCAACGTCCTATACGTCTCGGGCCACGGTCCGCTGAAGCCCGATGGCAAGCAGATCCTTGGCCGACTCGGGCAGGATATGAACGTCGATCAGGGCAAGGAAGCGGCACGCGCCGTGGGCCTGGCGATCCTGGCCACGGTGCGCAACACGCTTGGTTCGCTGGACAAAATCAAGCGGCTGGTGAAGACGCTCGGCATGGTCAACAGCACCGCGGACTTCAAGGACCATCCGCAAGTCATCAACGGCTTTTCCGAACTGATGGCGGACGTGTTTGGAGAGGACGCGGGCGTTGGCGCGCGCAGCGCGGTCGGCATGGGCTCGTTGCCCGGCAACATCGCGGTGGAGGTGGAGTGCATTTTCGAAGTGGAAGCGAAGTGAACGGCTTTGGCGAGCGTCGTGGCGTCAACCCGACGTGGACTGCGTCTAAGACACGTCGGGCTGACGCCACGACGCTCGCCAGACGTTTTCCTCGCAATCAGACTTGCGCCATCTCAGGCGTGTCGCAAACCGCGTCGATCATCGCCAGCACCTCTTCGCTCTGCGACACGAGACCGTCTCCACCCACGAAGCTCGCCAGTCGGCGCCGTTCGGCCGTCGGGTCCACTGACACAAGGATCACCCGTTGCCGCGGTCGTTCGCGACGGAGCTTGGCACACGTGAGCCAACCACTCTCGTCTGCCAAGTCTGCATCGAGCACCACGATCGATGGCGCGAATCGATGCGCCAGCTGACGCAGGTGAGTGCCCGAATCGGCGACATGGACCTGCCAGCCCATGGATGCCAGACGCCGGCAGAGCTGGGCCAGGAACGGCCGACTGGGATGCGCGACAACCAGTCGCGGTGATGGAATGGGCGATTCCATCAACGCTGCTTCGGCTTGTGGTTCCATGCCTCTTCCGTCCTTTCGTTCCGATTGCAAGCGAAGACGGTCCTCTCCCGTTACTTCGTGATTCCTGGTTGCCAATTTCATGCCCGAAAACGTGGTGCGGGCAACTTTGTCCTTGCTTGACCTTTAAGACGGGCCTATAACCACGCCACAGAAGCCGAATGGTACAGGGAGAGGTCTGACCAGTGGCGGCTTCGATCGTCGGTCCAGGCTCTCAAGTTCAACGTGGCACGCAACTTCGGAGATCGAGTTCAATGGCGAAAAAGGCAGCCGTCGCTTCCAAACCCAAGAGCCCCGCACCCAAGGCCAAACCGGCGCCGCCACCGCCGGCCCCGAAGACCGATACGCATCGCATTCGCGAAGCCCTGGAAGCAGGTGCCGGCATCCTGCGCCTGGCCCCGACGTGGGTGCCGCGTTCGTTCCTGATGCCCGGCCGCCGTATCAAGCTGGCGCCGCAGGACTTGTACGCACTGGGCGCGCACCGCGGCGGCATTGACGAACGCTGGTTCTCGTCCACCACCGCAGCCGCCAACGAGGGAGCCCCGCCCGACGAAGGACTGAGTTATGTCGTCCACCAGGGGAAGCGGATGTTTACCCTGCGCGACGCGGTGGCAACGGAAGGCGCGAAGCTGATTGGCGGCCCCATCTGGGAACGCTATCAGCGCTGGCCGGTCTACAGCAAGTTCTTCGACAACATGGGGCCAATCCCCCACCACATGCACCAGAGCAACAAGCAGGCCGCGTTGGTTGGACAGCAGGGTAAACCGGAGTCGTATTATTTTCCACCTCAGCTGAATGCGACCGGCAACAACTTCCCGTACACGTTCTTCGGCCTGGAACCGGGCACGACCAAGGCCGACATCCGCCGCTGCCTGGAACGCTGGAACGTCGGCGACAACGGCATCCTCGACTACAGCAAGGCCTATCGCCTGACGCCCGGAACCGGCTGGCTGGTGCCGCCGTGCGTCCTGCACGCACCGGGCTCCCTGGTCACTTACGAGCCGCAATGGGGCTCCGACGTGTTCGCCATGTACCAGTCGCTCGTCGAAGGCCGTCCGGTGCCGCGCGGCCTGCTGACCAAGGACTTCCCGCGCGACAAGCACAACGACGTCGATTACCTCGTCGAAGCGCTCGACTGGAATTCAAACGTCGATCCCAGCTTCAAGGACAACCACTACCTGGAGCCGATCATCGCGGAGCAAGGCGACGGCTGGGTGGACCGCTGGATCGTCTACGGCAAGGTCGACGGCGAGGAGTTGTTCACCGCCAAGGAACTGACGGTCGATCCCGGCGTGCGAGCCAAGGTGCGCGACAACGGCGCCTACGGCCTGATCACCGTGCAGGGGAGCGGCCACATCGGCAAGCTGCGCTTGCAGACGCCGGCGATGATCCGCTTCGGCGAGCTGACCGAGGACGAGGTGTTCGTCACGCACGAAGCCGCTCGTCAGGGCGTGCTGTTCGACAACACTGGCAGCGAGCCGCTGGTGACGCTGCGCTACTTCGGGCCGCTGACGAACCCCACGGCGCCGCACGTGGGTGATCACAAGAAACGCTGATACTTGGCGAGCGTCGAGGCGTAAGCCCGACGTGTTCGGGGTCGTAGTCCACGTCGGGTGGTGTCTACATCGGGCGGTGTCTACTTCGGGTGGTGTCTACTTCGGGTGGTGTCCACGTCGCGCTTACGCCTCGACGCTCGCCGGGGACTTGAACCGGCAGCGTCCTCCGCCCATCCCTGAGTCAACAAGTTGAGGAACGCATCCATGAACAAGAAACTCTCCATCGGCAGCTGGGCTTACATCTTCAACCAGGACCAGCCGACCAACGATTTTCACGTCGTCCTGCACAAGCTCCAGGATCTGGGATACGAAGGCGTCGAGCTGGGCAGCTTTGGCGTGCATCCGACGCCGAACTCGCACCCGACCAAGGCGTCGCGGCAGAAACTGAAGAAGGAAGTGGCCGATCACGGCCTGGAGTTCAGCGGCATTGCGGTGGACCTGTGGGGCTTCAAGAAGCCGGGGCCGTCGATCCTCGATGAGAACCCGGTGCCCTACGTGGCCGCGTTCCTTGGCTTCACCGCGTTTGCGTCGGACCTGGGCATCAAGACGATCCGCGTGGACAGCGTCGAGCCGCCGGACTTCTTCGAGACGTCGAAGATGGACCCGAAGCTCGGCATGGACCGAGCAGTAGCCGTCTGGGACAAGTGCAGCAAGATCGCGGCCGACCACGGCATGAACGTCTGCTGGGAATTCGAGCCGGGATTTCTGTTCAACAAGCCGTCCGAAGTGTTCCAGATCGTCGATGCCGTCCGCGCCCAGGGCAACGCCAACTTCGGCGTGTTGTACGACACTTGCCATGCGCACATGTGCGCCGTCGTCGCCGCTAACCAGGTCGGGACGAAGGAAACGCTGCCCGGCGGCGAACTGGAGATGCTCAAGAAGCTCAAGGGCAAGATCACGCACGTCCATCTCATCGACTCGGACGGCTCCCTCAACGAGCACCAGACCAGCACGCACAACCCGTTCGGCACGGGCAAGCTGAACTTCGACCAGCTCATGCCGGAAATCCTTCAGTGCGGAGTGCCCAACGACTGGTGGTGTGTCGATCTCTGCTTCTGGCCCCACGCCTGGGACGTGACGGCCGACTCGAAGCGCTTCCTGGACAAGCTGCGGCAAAAATTCGTGGCATAGAAAATACAACTCACCACAGAGGCACAGAGGACACAGAGAAAACACAAAGACGAGGCAGTTCGCCTTTGTCTTTCCTTGGTGTTTTCTCTGTGCCCTCTGTGCCTCTGTGGTGAATCTCTTCATGGAGACTTGCACCATGGCAAAACCACTCAATATCGGCATGATCGGCTACGGCTTCATGGGCCGGGCCCACACCAACGCCTATAAACGCGTTGCCGACTTCTTCGACCTGGAATATCGACCCGTCCTCAAGGCCGTCTGCGCCCGCAGTGCGGACAAGGCCAAGGAGTTCGCCGCCAAGTGGGGCTACGAATCGGTCGAAACGGACTGGAAGAAGCTGGTCGAGCGCAAGGACATCGACGCGATCGACATCTGCACGCCGAACAATACCCATTCCGAAATTGCCCTGGCGGCGGCAGCGGCCGGCAAGATGATCCTGTGTGAGAAGCCGCTAGCGATGAACGGCCCGGAAGGCCTCAAGATGGTCGAAGCCGTCGAGAAGGCCAAGGTGCCGAACATGGTCTGGTACAACTATCGCCGGGTGCCTGCCGTCACCTTCGCCAAGCAGCTCATCGACGAGGGCCGGCTGGGCCGCATCTTCCACTACCGTGCCAAGTTCCTCCAGGACTGGACGATCAGCGCCGACCTGCCGCAAGGCGGCACCGCTCTGTGGCGCCTCGATGTGGCTGCGGCCGGCAGCGGCGTCAGCGGCGACTTGCTGGCCCACTGCATCGACACCGCCATCTGGCTGAACGGTCCGCTCGCCGACCTGAATGCGATGACGGAAACGTTCATCAAGGAGCGCAAGCACAACCTGACCGGCAAGGTGGAGAAGGTCGGCATCGACGACGCCTGCGCATTCATGGGCCACTTCAAGAACGGCTCGCTGGCGACCTTCGAATCAACGCGCTACGCCCGCGGCCACAAGGCGCTCTACACCTTCGAGATCAACGGCGAGCACGCGTCGATCTTCTGGGACCTGCACGACCTGCATCGCCTGCAGTATTTCGACCACCGCGACCAGGGCTCCCTGCGCGGCTGGCGTTCGATCCACGTCACCGACGGCGATCATCCCTACATGGGCAAGTGGTGGGTCCCTGGCCTGCAAATCGGCTACGAGCACAGCTTCGTGCACCAGGTCGCCGACTTCCTGGAAGGCCTGACGACGGGCAAGCCGGCGCAACCCGATTTCCGCAATGCGTACCAGACGCAGCTCGTACTGGATGCGATCCTCGACTCGGCAAAGAGCCAGAAGTGGGTGACGGTGGCTGCGGGCTAAGAGGGTGGCGACCATGTTAGCCCCAGCGGAGCAACCCGATGACAACCAGCCCGACGAACCATGTTCCGTGGGGAATGGAACGGGTAGAATGGTGTATCGGGCCATGCGTGAAGACCCGGCAGGTGGGCCGTTGATTGGCCTTTCAGCGCGAAGCCTGGGCATCCGGCCGCAGATCGACATTCTCGTCGTGAGCGGTCAGGTGCAGCCGTTGACGGGCGGCATGTCGGTGGCGCCGGATGATCCCGCAAACTTGCACCGACTGCGGCGCCCCCCCATACGGCGGTTCCGGCAAAGACCCGGTGTGGGGCCTGTGCCTCGATCACCTGGGCGTGGACCTTCGATTCCGACAGGACTCTCAGGTGCATGGCCTCATCGAACCCGAGCACGCAATGACATTGGATGAGTTTCAGCAGGCGATCGCGGCCACGAAGCCTTACTGGAAGAAGCCATGATGACCGCCGACTTGCAGCGGAGCTTAGAAGTCGCCTTCCGGACCGGCCAACCCCTGGAGGAAATTGTGGCCATGCTGCGCCACTTCAAAGCACAGGGAGTGACGCAGGGTGAGGCCTACGCGCTGTTGGAGGAGATGAGGAGAACGGCCGCCACCGAGGCCGCCGAGGACCGAATTCTGGAGGTCGCCGATTTCGTTGCAGGATTTTGCTCACCGCACATGAATATCTGGGACACGCCGGCTGGATGACTGTCATCCACACCACACGCAGCTCGTGCTGGATGGGATCCTCGACTCGGCAAAGAGCCAGAGGTGGGTTACAGTCGGCTCTGCGTGAAAGGTCGGTTTACCCACGATAGGACTTCGCCCATGAAACTGGCTGAACTGCAACCGGCAACGATCGAGCGCATCAAGAAGCTGCTCTACGACCGAATCATCGAGAAACATGAGGGCCCGGAACGCTGGACGTGGCTGTTGTTCCACGACGGCGCCGACTTTCTGTTCATTGACGGAAAGTACGTACTACTCCCTGTTCCCAAGGACCATCACAAGAACATCACGGTACTTAGGAGCTTCACGGGCGCATCGGGCGACAGCCTGGTACTGTTCTTGAAGGACACCGCGTTCGTCCGTGAACCGCGCAATGAGGATTCGATGGCGGGCTTCATTGCGATTTGTGACAGGCTGCCTGGCGAGGACTTTTTCGTCGCCATTGTATATCACGAGTGGTTCATCTCAGCGGGATACAAGCTGGCCTGACGATGTCGGGGGGGCCGGGCCGGATTCTTCGAGATTGCGGCGGTGCAACCAGCCGCTGCACGCATCTTCGGGGCGTCGAAGACTCCGCCCCCGCTATACGCCGTTCGGGAGACATTGGGATGACAGTTCCGCTCGCCGCACGATTTGCCGTGCTAACTTGCCTCGCGTTCGCCGCCCTTTCCGCAGGCGCGGGATGCAGCCAGCAACGCCCAACGACGCCCGGGCGACCGGCGCAATCGTCTCCAAGCATTACGGCCCCGACGGCGTCCCCTCCCTCTCACCCCATTCTGTTTCAGCCCATGTTTGTCTGGCAAGGCGCAGATCCCACATGCCAGGGTACCGGTTTTCTGGCGAAAGCCCCGAATGGCAAGATCGCCGCAGTGACCAGCGGCCATTTTCTAAACCGCGACGGCCCACGATTGACGGAGGCACGCTGGCTGGATGTTCGCACAAACGAGGTGGCGATTCGGCTCACCAAGAGCTGGGGCCCGCCGGGCGGGGAGGGCGTTACCGAGCCCGTCGTTGATCTCCGCGGGGACTACTTGTTGATGCCAGTCGACGAAAAAGTTGCGGACGAACTTGTGCTTGAACTGGATACCCGCAAACAGCCGGCGGTCGGCGAACGAGTCTGGCTTCCGAACAAGGACTCAGACGCCAAACTTGGCTACGAGCTGGTGAGTGGAAAAGTCACGGAGGCTACAGAAAAGTACTCCACAGTCGAACTGGATCGAGCCATCAAGCTCCAATCCCAAAGCGGTTCGCCGTTTATCAGTCAGTCGACCGGCAAAGTTATCGGGACGCTTTCACGGGCGCCGGGCAGTGAAGGAAAGACTGTTTTGGTCCTCGCACCGGCACGCGCGCTGGTCGACGCCCTGTCTCGTGAGGGCAACTTCCCACTTCTCCTCGATGTCATTGGCAAGGCCAAGAAACGCGGAAAGCCAAACGATTGCTGCTCCCGCTGAGTCCATGAACAAGTCGCTTCACGTCATCAAGGCCGGGGAGTGGCGCGCGGACCGAACGAGGGGAGTGCTTCGAGTGCCTGGGCGACCTCCTCCAGCGGGCGGGCGTCGCGCAGGCGCTGGGCCAGCACCCGACACTGGGAGGCAACCGCGGGAGAATCCAGCAGCTCGCGCAGGGCGGGCGCCACCAGGGATGCGGCGTAGGTGTCGTGGGGAACAGTGCGCGCCACGCCCAGGCGCTCCAGTCGGGCGGCGTTGTCAGGCTGATCGTAGGCGAAGGGGACCACTAGCTGCGGTATGCCTGCCGCCAGCGCCTGGGCCAGTGTTCCGATGCCGCCGTGATGGACCAGCGCGGCGACTCGCGGGAGAAGTTCGCCAAACGGCAGGTAATCGAAGTGGCGGATGCCGTCGGGCAGGTTGGCCGGCAGTTGTTCCTTGAAACGCGTCAGCAGGATGCCTCGACGCCCCAGTGTTCGACAGGCGGCCACGGACTCGGCAAAGATCTCCTTCGCCTGCCGCATGCCGGTGCCGAAGGTGAAAACCACCGGCGGCGATCCGGCATCGAGAAACTCCTTTGCTTCGGGCGAAATGGCTTCCACCCCGCCTTCATCGTACAGCGGAAAACCGGTCACGCGCAGCGACGGCGGCCAGTCGGGTTGCGGTGTGCCGAACCAGTCGGGAAACATGCCGATCTGAAGCTGCGGCGAGCGGAACCACTCGTAAAACCCACTGCTCACCGGCGGCAGCCCCAGTTCGGCCCGGACCGCGTTGACTTGCGGCCCGAACTGGCCGTCGAGCCAGCGATCCACAAAGCGAATCCACAACCGTCGATAGAAAATCGGCGACCAGCGCGGCAAGAGATAGCGATAGCCCTCGGGCACGAGATAGACGCTGCGAATAAAGGTCGGTTGCAGCAGAACCGTCGCCAACGGCACGCCGAGCTTATCGTGCGCCAGCCGGGCGCCGATGGCCATGGGCGGCCCGGCGATGATTGTCTCACCGGGTTCGTACCGGGCAACAATCTCCTGATACAGCGGCCGGACGGCAGGCAAGAACATTTCGCGGAAGGCAAAGGGGATGCTGCGTTTGGCGTCCCAGAAATCCGGGTCGTTGAGCTTGGTCTTGTACTCCTCGGCATCGCCCCACGGGGCGAACTCCAGCTCGGCGCGCTCGACGAGCCGTTCGAAGTAACGATTGGCCAGGAGCGTGACGCGGTGGCCGCGCCGCTTCATCGCGCGGCCGAGACCGACGAACGGATCCACATCGCCGCTGGTGCCGATGGCCGCGAGCAATATCTTCATGTACTACCTGTCGTCTGTTCCTCCGAGCCCGAAAGCGCTCGGGCGTGGGTGCTTCCTTCGCAGTCAGAGTATGTCCCGGCTGCCGGCGGCGTCGCTTAAAGATATACCTCGTACCGTGTGCCTTCCAGGGCGTCGTGAATCTCGTGCCAGTTGGCCACCTCTTCGCTCAACGGCAACTTGGCCTGCTTCCGGAGTTTTTGCGGCAACGGCATCGACTCGATGTCCAGAAGCGTCTCGATCCGCTGCATCGTGTCCTCGAAGCGGTCGCAGACGTCCGCGTGGTACTCGATGGTGAGCAGCGGGTGGCTGGCGAACGTCGACTGCATCTGCTCGAAGTACTCTATGTTCTCGTCGATGTAGCGTTTGAGTTGCTCCGTGTCGATGGTCAGCGGTGTATGCGCGGCTGTGCCGGCGGGCGCATTCGCCATCTGCAGCCATTCGTGCGTGCGGTTCGCAATCGCATAGGACACGAATGCCTCGAGCAGACGTTTGCGATAGAGGTGGATGATGCGGATGTCCCGGTTCGCGGCCAGCCAGTCCCAGAATGCAACCGTCCCTCGATCGCGCAGGTGGGTATAAAACAGCTTGAAACCAGCCGCCTTCTTCTCCGCGGGAGAGGGCCAGCCGTAGACATTTTTCTCCAGGTACGCCACCGGATCGGTCCCATCGTGGTAATAGTCGTTCAGGGGAATGGTGAATTGGCTCGAGGCCTCCTGCCACGCTTTTCGCTCCGCTTCGACCGGATGGAACAACTCGCCACGCATCACCACGGCCGGGTGCGATCCCAGGGCCAAGCCCACCAGATTGGATCCCGTCCGCGGGGACGCCAGCAGCACAAAACGCTCCAGCACGGCATCACTCCTTCCAGGTGGCCCCGTTACTTCAAATTCTCTTGCAGAAATCGCACCGCCTCTTCCAGACACGGGTTGAAGACACCGCGCGGCCAGGCGCCGTGGCCTTGCCCCGGCACCTCGACGAGGCGAGCCGACGCGCCGACCGCCTGCAACCTGGTCGCAAGAAGGCGGGAATGCTCGATCGGCACAATGTCATCCGCGGTACCGTGAAAGAACAGGTGCGGTGGCATCCCCGGACGAACGTAGTAGACGGGCGACGCCCTTTCGTAAAGCTCCGGATGCATGGCGAAGGTCCCGCCAAGGACGGACAGCATCAGCCGCTTCTCGTAGCGATCCCGCCAGCTCTGCAACGTGAAGTCGGTGGGCCCGAAGAAGCTGACCACGGCATCGACCCGACTCGACTGCTCGGGATGGACGCCCTCCCCTTCCAGCCCGTCCGAAGGATTGGTCACGCCCAGCAGGCAGGCAAGCTGCGCGCCGGACGAGAAGCCGAGAGCGCCGATCCGTTCCGGGTCAATGTTATACTTCGCCGCATTGGCTCGCAGCCAGCGCACCGCCGCCTTGCAGTCCTCGATCTGGGCGGGGTATTTGTCTTTCGGAGCCAGCCGATACGACAGTTCCGCAGCCGCAAAGCCGTGTTCGGCGAGCATCTCGTCCAGGATGTGCATCGAGTCTGGCTGGGCAATCCACTCCCAACCGCCGCCTGGAATAGTGACCAGGGCCGGAAACGGCCCGCCCGAAAGCGGCATCGCCAGGTCCAGCGTCAACTCTTGGCCGTTGGCATGGCCGTAGACGACACCGGTTTCAATGCGCAAGTGCCGGGCCTTGACGCGAAATAGGGCGCGGAGGAGTTTCTTCCACCACCAATCCTTGACGGCGGCGGCATGGCGGGTGAGCCAGGTTTCTGCGGGTGGTTCCATTACTCAAGCTTCTCGTGCAGTGCGGCGCGACCGTCAAAGGCGGGTCACGTCTTGCGAAGCAGTAGATCGACAACCCAGCAACCGCGAACGTGCTCGCCGCCTTGCCGGCAGTGGTTCAGGATGTCGGCGTTGGTGCAGCCGGCGTCTTCCAAGGCGTCGGCGAGGATCGGCAGATGGTCGAAGGCTCGTTCCAGATAGATCGAGTCGGCCAATTGCGCGACGGTTGGTGAGAGCCAGCAAAGTTTCGGGACGGTGGATCGCAGGGGGTTGCCGAAGAGACACCGCAAAGTCATGGCCATTTGCTCAGAACCCAGATCGAGAACAATAAACCAGCCGCGTCCCCTCCTGTGTCCATGAATTACTGGAGGCTCGCCTGCGCACCATTCTGCTCCCTCCATTGCGTTCGGGGACGCTGTCAAAACAGATGCCTCGACGGCCATGTTATGTACATTGCTGGCCTTGGCAAAAATTCTCGCGGACGCATGAGCAGCTGCGAGCGCTTGCTGGTCAACGAGGCCATCTGCGAAAGCCTCTGCCACTTTAACTGCTTCCTGGCACGGTGTGTGATAAATACAATTCCACATCCGTCGGCAGCACGCGACCGAAAACAGCCGCAATTTGCGGTCGCTTGCACTGCCGCGCAGAAACTCCAGCATCGGCGTCGGGTCGGCGCAGGACAGCCATTCGACTTCCGTCATACTCACCCCTACTTCCTCGCCTCCACAATCATCGGTACTTCCCCCTTCGCCCGCAGCGTCAGCCCTGCGTTGGGCACCACGGTCTGACCAGGCGCCAGCCGCAGTCGCCAGCGCTGGGCGATGGTGGCGACGACCAGGATCATCTCCGTCCAGGCAAAGCTTTCGCCCATGCACTGGCGGGTGCCGCCGCTGAAGGGGAAAAAGGCGAAGCGCGGCCGGGCGGCGCGTGCGGCGCGCGTCATCCGCTGGGGGTCGAAGTGTCCGGGATTGGGGAAGAACCGGGCATCGTGATGGATGCCGTAAGTGTTGACGAAGACGGCGGTGCCCGCAGGCACCGAGTAATCGCCAATCGTGGTGTCGTGGATGGCCTGGCGCAGGTACGTCCAGACGGGTGGATAGAGGCGCAGCGACTCGGCCACGACCATTTCCGTATAGGGCAGGTGCGGAACGTCGGCGACGGTGGGCGGGCGGCCGGCGAGGACCTGATCCAGCTCGGCGTGCAGGGTGGCTTCGGCTTCGGGATGGCGAGCTAGAAGGGTCCATACCCAGGTCAGAGCATTGGCCGACGTCTCGTGACCGGCCACGTACAGCGTCGCCAGCTCGTCGCGGACCTGCTCGTCGGTCATGCCGCCGGTGCCGCCTTCGGTGTCCTGCGCCGCCAGCAGCATCGAGAGCAGGTCGCCCCGGTCCCGGCCGCCTTTGCGGTGCTCGTCGATCATGCGGTAGAGCGTGCGGTCGATCAGGGCCATCGCCTCGTCGAAGCGGTGCGCGCTGCGACGCCGCAGCCGCTTCACCAGGCCGGCAAATGGCATGTGCGGAAACAGGAAGATCGTCTGCATCGCCGTCGTCAGTGCCGCGCCAATCGCGTCGGCTTCCGCCTCGACGTCAGTGTCGAACAAGGTCTTGGCGACGACCAGCTGAGTCAGCTGCGTCATCTCGTGATGGACGCTCACCTGCTGTCCATCGTGCCAGCGGTCGCGGCGGCGTCGGCTGAAATCGGCCATGACTCCACCGTAGACGGCAATGCGATCGCGATGAAACGCCGGCTGCATCATCCGGCGCTGCCGCAGATGGAAATCGCCGTCACTGACCAGCAACCCGTTGCCGATGACTTGCCGGGCGGGACCGTGCTCCTTGGTGAAGTCGCGTGCATGCGTGACCAGCACTTGCTCGACCAGGTCGGGATGAGTGACCAGGACGATGTGGAATTGCCCAAGACCTGCATGGACGATGTCGCCATGGTCGCGGGGCAGTTCCAGGAACAGCCGCAGCGGATCGCGGTGAAAGGCAAGGCCGAGCCGCCAGGCCGTCCAGTGGCCAGGGCCGGGAGGAAGTGGATACTTGTCGGTCATTCGCAGGCCCTTATCGTGCCGATCGGTTCAAGGTACTGTGCGAGTCGGCGGGCGTCAATGAGTGCAGGATACGGGCTGCGGTGCTGTGAGAGCTTGTCTTTCTGCCCCACCCCTCCACAATAAGAAACGCGTGTTACGACGAGGTGGCTCCATGTCCGATGAGTCCCCGCTGCCGTCGCCCATCCCGGGACAGCAACTGTGGTCGGGAATGAGCTTCCCGGCCTGGGTACGCTTGCTGGCGCAGCACCGCTTTGCCATGGACCGTTGCTACTGGCCCGTCGTGCTTCGTAACACGGCGGTCAGCTTCCTTTCCTCCCTGCTCGGTTGCGTGCAGACTTTCCGCTACGGCCGGGAGGTGGCGCGGACGCCGATTCGCGAACCGCCGCTGTTCGTGCTTGGGTTTTTCCGCAGTGGCACGACGCTGCTGCACGATCTGCTTGCCCTCGATCCGCGGCACACGTTTCCCAACACGTACGAGTGCTTTCTGACCCACCATTTCCTTCTCACGGAGGACTTCGTCACGCGCCGATACCCACTGCAGTCCAAGCGAGTCATGGACGACGTGCCGATGACGTGGGACCAGCCCCAAGAGGATGAATTTGCCCTGTGCATGCTGGGCCAGCCTTCCTTCTACTTGAACATCTCATTTCCCAATCGACTCTTCCAGGACGCTGACATTGAAAGCCTGCCTCCGCGTGCGCGCGCCGCGTGGAAGCGGACGCTGTACCGGTTCCTTCAAGCGGTCACCCTCAAACGCCCCGGACGATTGGTGATCAAATCGCCACTGCATTCTAAACGGATCAGGGTCCTGCTCGAGCTTTTCCCGGAGGCACGCTTTGTTCACATCGTCCGCGATCCGTACCGCGTCTACGCGTCGACGATCAAGATGTTGCGTGCGATGACCTCGACGTTCGGGTTGCAGCGTCCGACATTTGCAGGCCTGGAAGAGCTGGTGCTGAGCCGCTATCCGCTCATGATGGGAAAGCTGGAAGCAGACCGGCCGCTGGTGGACCCGGCGCGGTTCCATGAGATGCATTACGAGGACCTGGCACGCGACCCGGTGGGCCAGCTGCGAACCCTATACGACGCGCTTGCCCTGGACGGCTTCGCCGAGCTCCAGCCGCGGCTGGAGGCCTACCTGGCGAAGCAGGCAGGCTACCGGACCAACCGCTATCACATGGAGCCGGGCCTCCGCGACGAGATCTCGCGCCGCTGGGCCGAGTTCATCCACCGCTATGGGTACGACAAGGAAGAGTCGCCCTCAGCGCAGGTCTCGGGACTCTGATACACTATTCGCCTGCCTTGGTTCGCTGAACCACTGCAGCACGAAGAAGAAGACCGGCGTCAGCAGCAGGCCGAACGCGGTGACGCCGAGCATGCCGCTGCACACCGCATTGCCCAGGTCGCGGCGCATTTCCGCGCCGGCGCCTTCCGCCAGCACCAGCGGCACCACGCCCAGCACAAAGGCCAGCGACGTCATGAGGATCGGCCGCAGACGCAGGCGGCACGCCTCCAGCGTCGAGGTGCGACGATCGACACCGGACAGCCGGGTCTGACGCGCGAACTGCACGATCAGCACTGCATTCTTGCTCGACAGGCCGACGAGCACGACCAATCCGATCTGGGTGAAGATGTTGACGGCAGTGTGGCTCAAGATAACCCCCGCCGCGGCGCTCAGCATGCACAACGGCACCACCAGGATGACCGCCAACGGCATGGTCCAGCTTTCGTACTGGGCGGCGAGGACCAGGAATACGACCAGCACCGAGAGCGGAAAAATCACCCGCGACAGCCGCGACGAGAAGTCGGTGCCGCGCTCGGCCTGGAGCTGAAAGTAGGTCAGGTCGGTCCATTCGAAGTCGAACGTGCGGGGCAACTCGCGCTGCGCCAGTGCCTCCAGGGTGTCGATCGCCTCGCCGGAGCTGGCGGTCAGCCGCGCAGCGCCGTTGACCGGGGCCGAAGGGTACATGTTGTAGCGCAGCACCATCACGGGGCCGCCGACCTCCCGGATATCCACCAGCGTTGACAGTGGCACCATTCGGCCCTGGTTGTTGCGCACCTTGAGCTGGCCGACCTCCTCGACCCGGTTGCGGAACTGGCCGTCCGCCTGAATGTTAACCTGCCAGGACCGGCCGAACTCGTTGAAGTTGTTGACGTACACGGAGCCCATGTACGTCTGAAACGTGTCGAAGACGTCCTCGATCGCCACTCCCTGGGCGCGCACCTTCTCGCGGTCGATGTCCGCGAACAGCTGCGGCGTGTTGGCGCGGTAGATGCTGAACAGACGGGCGATGTCGGGCTCATGACGGCCCTTGGCGACCAGGGCGTCGGTTTCGTGCTGAAGGATCGCCGGTCCCAGGTTGTAGCGGTCCTCGACCATCATCTTGAGGCCGCCGGCCGTGCCCAGGCCCGGCACGGGGGGAGGGCCGAAGACCGAGACCACACCTTCCTGGATCTCGCGATAGAAGCGCTGACGCAGCCGTTCCGCGATGGCCGGCCCCTGCAATTCCGGGGTGCGCCGCTCGTCGAACGGATCGAGGATGATGAACATCGAGCCCCAGTTCGGACTGTTGCCGATGTAGACGATTGACTGCCCCGATACGCCAAGGGTGTGCTGGACGCCGGGCGTGGCGCGGGCGATGCGATCGATACGTTCCATCACCTCTGTCGTGCGCTGCACGGAGGCGGAATCGGGCAACTGGATGTTGACGACCAGGAAGCCCTTGTCCTGCTGCGGAATGTAGCTGGTCGGCAGAATGTGATAGATCCACGCCGTCAAGAACAAGAGCCCGCCGTAGACGAACAGCAGGACGATGCTGCCCCGCAGAAGCAGAGCCACCAGCCGGGTGTAGCCGTGCGTTACCCTCTCGAAGCCGCGATTGAACAGACCGAATGCACCACCCAGCAATCCATTGATCCCGCGGGCGACGACCCATCCAACCAGCGCACCGGCCAGGCCACAGCCAATACGCAACAACCAAGTCCAATCCTCCGGCACGTCTACACCGATCCAGGACGGCGCGAGCCAGCCCGCTGCCACGGTCAGCGCGAGGACGAAGCCGACGCGCGGCAACGATTCCCTTCGCCTCGCCTCGGTTTGCGGTCGCAGCAGCAGGGCCGCGAGCGCGGGGCTGAGCGTCAGCGAGTTCACGGCCGACAGGATGGTGCTGACCGCAATAGTCAGGGCGAACTGCCGAAAGAACTGGCCGGTGATGCCGCTCAGGAAGGCGCACGGCACGAACACCGCACTGAGCACGAGCGCCACGGCAATGACCGGCCCCGTCACCTCGCCCATGGCGCGATTGGCCGCTTCTTTCGGCGACAGTCCCTGACTGAGCCAGCGCTCCACGTTCTCAACGACCACGATCGCATCGTCCACGACGATACCGATGGCAAGCACGAGCCCGAAGAGGGACAGGTTGTTCAGTGAAAAGCCCAGGGCGCCCATCGCGGCCACGGTACCGGCCAGCGCCACGGGAATGGCCGCCAGCGGGATGATCGCGGCACGCCAGTTCTGCAGGAACAGGAATACCACCAGTGCGACGAGTAGAATCGCGTCGCGCAGCGCCAGCAAGACTTCGCGGATCGATTGCGCGATGAAAGGCGTCGTATCGTAGGCGATCCGGTATTCCATGCCTTCCGGAAACGCGGCCGCCAGCTGCTCCATCTTGCTGCGAATACCCTTGGCGGTCTGCAACGCGTTGGTGCCCGGAAGTTGATGGATGCCCAGCGCGACGGAGTGCTGTCCATCGAAGAGCCCGGTCTGGTCGTAGGACTGCGCGCCCAGCTCGACGCGGGCCACGTCGCGCAATCGCACCACGGGCATGTCGGCTCCGGCGCGCGAACCAGTCTTGACAATGATGTCGCCATACTGCTCCGGCGTCGTCAAGCGGCCGAGCGCCGTCATGGTAATCTGCTTCTCCTGCCCGGCGCCCATCGGCGGCTCGCCCAGTTGACCGGCGACGACTTGCACGTTCTGCTGGCGCAGGGCGTTGGCAACGTCGCTGGCGGTGAGGTTCCTGGTGGCCAGGCGATCGGGATCGAGCCAGGCCCGGATGCTGTAGCTGCGCTGGCCCAGGTAGCTAATGTCCCCCACGCCGTAGAGCCGGAACAACTCGTCCTGGAGGTGAATGGTCGCGTAGTTGCTGAGATAAAGGTCGTCGTAGCGGCCATCGGGTGAAATCAGGTTGACACACAGCAGAAGGTCTGGCGCCTTTTTCTTGATGGTGATGCCCTGCTTCTGCAAGACGCTCGGCAACTGCGGCACGGCAATCTGCACGCGATTCTGCACGTCGACCAGCGCCATCTGCACGTCGGTGCCGACTTCGAATGTCACGGTCAGGTTGTAGGCGCCATCGTTGGTGGATTGCGATGACATGTAAACCATGCGGTCAATGCCGTTGACCTCCTGCTCGATCGGCGCTGCCACGGAGTCGGCGACGACTTGGGCACTGGCCCCAGGGTAAGTACACGAGACCTGGATCGTCGGCGGCGTGATTTCCGGATACTGGGCGATCGGCAAGAACGGAACGGTGACGGCGCCGAGCAGCGTGATGGTGAGCGACAGCACGGTCGCGAAGATCGGTCGGTCGATAAAGAATCGCGAAAGCAACGCACACCTCCCGCCGTCCACTCTATCCGCACGAATGCCTGTTCGACATTTTACGAACCCAATCCGAACATGCGGGAACCATTGCCGATCGAAGGATTGGAAAGCATTTCACGAGCGGCGGCCACAGTGCGTTGATGCTGAGATTGGCGGGGCGCACTTTGTCTTCGAGTTCCGCTCCTCGGTGATGCTATGAAAGGCAGGTCAGCTCTTCGTCGCAATCGGCAGGCGTGGCCTTGTGGATCGGCAGAGGCACCTCGGCGGCCCCCGGATCAGGGAGGGATGAATCCGCCGAAGCCTCGATGATTTGCAGAATCAGACCACTTAGCTCGGGATTTTCTTCGGCGGCTTCGCGCTCATGGAGTGCCGCGAGAAACAAGGTCGCACGGTCGCCCAGGGACTGGACGACTTCCAAGGCCGTTCTGCGCAGTCGAACGGATGGATCGGCCAGGACGGCAGTGAGGACCTCGGCGGCGGCGGCGGAGTCAGCCTCCGCGCCGATCAAGAATCCGGCTGCGATCAGTTGGAGGCGCGGATTGGGATCGGTCAGCAAGTGCTCGAAAAGGTCGTGAACCAGGCCCGGGGAAGCCGACCGCAGGGCAAGGGCTGCATTGACCCGCAAGCTATCGTTGCCATCGCTCGCGCATTCGATCAGCGCGGGCACTGCTTCCGCGGGCACCGGATCCAATCGAGATAGGACGCGTGCAGCGTTGGCTCGAACCTGGACCTCGGGATCGCGCAGGGCCTCGACCAGGTCCGGAATGGCTTCCGGACAGAGTTCCGTGGCTTTCACGAAGCCGGCCATGGCGAGCTTGCGAATTTCCGGCTGCGAACTCTTGAGCCCGCCGATAAATGCAGCGGTTGCCTCCGCTGGCTGAATGATGGCGATGGCCCGCAACGCATGTTCGCGCACCCCCGCCTCTCCCGTTCGCACCGCTTGCAACAAGGCGGGGCCGGCAGCGGCAGCCTTCGTGCCCAGCTTCCCCAGGGCGAGCGCGGCTTGACTCTGGACGGCGCCGTTATCGTCCGAAAGCAGCTGGCACAACCCCGCGACGACCGCAGACGTGTCTCCCACCACCCGCGAAAGGGCCTTGGCGACCTCGATCTTGACCCCGTCATTGGCGTCGGCGACCGCATGGAGCAGATGAGAGCTGCCGCAGCTGCGCAATTCCTCGCGGTTGCCCACGGCCTCGACAGCGCTGGCCCGCACTTCGGGATTCGGGTCCTCCAGCGCGGCCAGGACCGCGGCTGTGGCGGTCTCGGTCAGGTGGCCGATTTCGCCCAGAGCACGAATGGCCGCACTGCGCACAGAATCCTCCGCATCGACAAGGGCTGTCTCCAGAGCGCGAACGGCGGGCTGAGCCGCTTCGCCCATCTTGCCGAGCGCCTCCGCCGCATTGGCGCGGACCTTGGGCGTGACGTGGCGGAGCGATCGCACCAGGCCGGGAATGGCATCGGCGGCACCCTCGCCCATTTCTCCCAGCGCTTCCGCGGCCAAGGCACTGACCCAGTTGTCCTTGTCGCGCAAGGCACGGACCAGGTGTGGGACCGCGTCGACGCCAGCCTCGCCGATCTTACCCAGGGCCTCTGCCGCCTTGGCACGCACGCGGTCGTTGCTGTCCGTCAGTGCTTCCGCGAGCGCGGGCGTCGCTTCCGCCGCCGCTGCACCGATGGTGCCCAAAACCTCGGCGGTCCGTGCCCGCACCAGCGTGTCTTGACTGTCCAAACCGTCGGTCAGAGATTCAATGGCTTCGTCCTGGAGCGTACCGATTTCCCCAAGCGCCTCCGCCGCAACCTGGCGAATAGACTCATCGTGTTCATGCAGCAAAGCCATGAGCGAAGGAACGGCTGTGGCGGCTTCCTTCCTCAGGCTCCCCAGTGCCCGGGCGGCCGCGATTCGGAGGAGGGCAGTCGGATCCTCGAGCAAGGCCATCAACGCGGAAACGGCTTCCTGGGAGGACGCCCGCAGCAGCCCGAGGGCCTCGGCGGCCTGACAACGGACGGACTCATCTGCATCCTTGAGACAGCCGATCAGGTCCGGCACGGCATCGGTCGCCGCGGGGCCGATCAGGCCGAGCGATCGCGCCGCCTGGCCTCGCACAGCCACGACCGGGTCCGTCAGACGCTCGCGTAAGGCCTCAACGGCCAGGGGAGTATGGTTGGCCATCGGCAGTGACGAAGTGGACTTACGCCGACACAGCACCTGCCAGAGCGATCGCACCGGAAAACGCGGGACGCGTCGGTCAGGCGGATTCTTGCGAAGGGACGTGGCACTGAGTCCACCGATCGGGCCCAGGGCTTCCGCGACGCTTTGGCGGACCCGGTCACTGGGATCGTGTCCAAGGCGAACCAGTGCAGGGACGGCTTCGAGGGCCTGAAGTCGACCCAGCGCGCCGGCAGTGACGGCGCGGACGTTCTCATTGGGATCGTCCAGGTGAACGATCAGAATGGGAATGCCGGCGGGACCGATGTCCGCGATAATCCGCGGCAGGTAGGTGCGTTGTTCGGGCGTCAGGACCGCCATCGAGCGCAGGGACAGGAGTAGCGCGCGAACCGCACTGGGCCCGTGCTGAGGCAGGGAGTTACGCGCTCGCTCATGAATGGGCAGATGGGGGCTCCAGAAATCACCGATGGTCTCGGCCAGCAGCCGCCCGCGCCGGACCGATGAAAAGATCTTTTCCAGCAGCACCAGCGTGAAGAACGACCGGAACAGGGCCAGCAAGGTTGCCGCGGGCCACTGGACCTGGCGAACGTAAGTCACATGGACGAAGTTGTAGGATTCGGCGATTCCCAACAGATCGACGACTCGAAACAGATTGATCAACGTGTACGCCAGGAAGTCCGCAAAGCCTGGCGGCCCGTCCCGGTGTCCCACGTGAAACCAATGCTCACCAACCGTCTCATAGAACGACTGATTGAGGAGAGCAAAACCGCCGACCAGGCTGACGGTAGCGGTAATCAACAGCGGCATGCCGACGACCCGCCCATAGCGAACGACGTACACAGCCAGCTCCTGGCCTTTGAGTGGATTGTGCAGGGCCTTGTAGCCGCGCGCCACTTCGTAGCGCTCCACGTCAATCCAGATGTAGGCCAGGCACGTGGTCACTCCGACCAGCATTAGGACTGTTCCGCTCGCGGCCGCCAGGAAAGGAAAGCGTTCACCCAGGATCGCCCCGACAAGGATCCACGTCAGAACAATTCCGAGCAGCACGGGCCACTCGGCCCAGGAGAACAATGCCTGCCACGTTCGAAAGCCGGACCGAATGCTCGACTGCACCACCGCCTGGATGATGCCGAGAATGAACCCCACCACGCCAATATAGAACAGGAGGCCCGCAGCAATTCCGAGCACGACGAATGCGAGCAAGAGAAGATACGACGAGCCGATTTGATCCAGATCGAAGAAATAGGAAGGTGGTGGGTTCATGTCCTTGCAATCGTGAGAGAGAAGGTCCTTTTCACCGAGTCGGTTGAGCGTCGAGAGATGCCTTGCCGGAACCTTCGGCATGGGCCGCCTGCCCCCAAGAAGCGATTGCAGCCACTATTGTCGGAGACTCAGAGTCGGAACGGTTGCCGTTTTTCCTCGATGCACTGGCCCCTCGTCAGGTTCTCGATGGCTGCCTTCAGCTCGACCTGCCACCATTTACAGTCCTTACAAAGACCCCACTCGCGTTCCGCCATGGCGAGATCCCTCGTCTTTTCGGGCGACCAGGTCAAGAAACCACCGCAATCGGCAAGCCAGTAGGGGGGCCGGGGGATTGCACTAGAGCCGACATCCCAACGGAGCGATTTCGGAGGCGCGACCATCGCACGCGATTCAGTACTTTTACCACCATCTCGCAAATGCCGCGCCAAGGCTCCTGGCTTCCCTTCCGGTTCAATAAGGCAGCCGCGAGGAGGCCAGCTACATCCTGGGGCATCTGTCCTACGGAGATTCGTCGGCGTGGGTAGAGGGCTGTTGGGCCGTCAAGACTTGGATTGAGGGATCGGCCGTCACAGCGGGCCGTACACAGGGCTTGATCTGTAGGGCCGGCTGTGCCGGCCACATCACCACCAACGTCCCATTCGAGGCCCGACCGGAGCACGAGGCTGGTTCCGACAGACACTCAGGGAATCGAATTGCCTGGCGGCGCAATGTTCATTGCGCACCGCTGAGCAATACCGATGCTGCTGATGATGCGGCCGACTGGCGCACCGACTGCTTCAGAGATGTACGGTCGGCGCGAACGAATGACGTTTCTCTTTATCTCCGCATAGCGGCCGCCGCAGAATGACCACGTCGAGACGGCCGGAGCAGGTATTGGCCTGAGCTACCGGTGCAATACTTGGCAGGCCAAGGTGGCTTTATTTCTGGAAGGGGCGCAGCGGAAATCGCGGATTGACGATAGAATGCACCGGTCGCGGGTCGTGTGCCCGCTCCCTCCGGACAGCTTCGGAAGGCAGAAGGAAATTGGGAACGGGCCTGCATTCAGACCGTTCCAGTCCGTGCTTACCAGGAGACTCATATTCGCCACTTCGACCGTGAACCGCCGCCCGACCGCGGCCCGCGAATGAATGAACAGATCCGCATCACTCCGATCCGCCTGATCGGTGCGGGCGGCGAACAATTGGGCGTCGTGCCGACCGCGCAGGCTCTTGCGCAGGCGAGGGAGGCGGGTCTTGACCTCGTGGAGATGGCCGCCAGCGAGCGTCCGCCCGTCTGCAAGATCCTTGACTACGGCAAGATGCGATTCGAGAACTCGCAAAAAGGCAACAAGGCCGGCAAGGTCCGCCAACAGAAGCTGAAGGAAATCCGCGTCCGCCCCAAGACGGGCGACCACGACGTAGACACTAAAGTCGCTCAGGCCCGCAAGTTCCTTGAGCACAACGACAAGGTCCAAGTTACCGTCCTGTTCCGCGGCCGGGAGTTGCAGTATCAGCAGGAGGGTCGGCGAGTTCTCGATTCGGTCCTTGAGAAGCTGGCCGATGCGGGGACGGTGGAGCGGCCGCCGACGATGGATGGGAAGAAGATGACCGCCCTCATCATGCCCAAGAATAAGCCCAAGTCCAAGCCGAAGGCCCAGCCCAAACCAACGGTCCAGCCCGACCCGACGGTCCAGCCCAAACCAACGGTCCAGCCCAAACCGACAGCGTGAAGGTGCCCGTTGCGCCTCGACGACCGGTGCCTTGGACGGTCGTCTCGGCCGGGTTTTAGGTCGGCGCCCACCACAACTCAGCGACAAGCAGGGCGGTTGCCGGTTGGCGATCAGCTTGCTGGGCATGGTGTCCAGCGAAGGGCCGGGCAACCGGGTTAGTGGTATTCGGCCGGCTGCGACGCTCGCCCAACCGGGGACGGAAGCCCAAGGAGTGAGCGTGACTTGGTATCGGGTGGGTGCGATCCCCGACGAGGAAATCCGCAGGGCGACGATGATCCTCTGCGCCGACGAAGACTTCCCAGAGGACATAGGCGGCCACAGCTACGGGCTCGCTGCACACCAGTTCGACCTTGAAGTCTTTGCGCAGCCGCTCGTCCAAGACGAAGAGCTTGTCGGCAGCCGTCTGCACCATTTGGACGAACAAATCTCGATCGGACTTGCGCCAGGTCAACGGATATGTCAGCAGGATCTGCTGCATTAGCGGGTACAGGATCGGAGCGGGCGAGGTAAAGTTGGGGTTGGTCAACGACGACATCACCAGCTGGAGCATCTGGCGCACGGCCAGTTCCACGAACTGGAGCTTGGGAAACAGGCCGTTGCGCATACCCATGAGGCCGCGGCAATTCGTAGTCGGCTCATCGGCCTTAAGATGGTCCGGCCAGTCGCGAACATATTTCTTGGGCGCGGACAGGGACGTGACCGTTGCATCGGACTGCCCGATAAGTTCCTCGGCACGTTTGCCCAGCACCAACCAAGGGTCTGCCAGGTCGCTTTCGGGAACGCGCAGGACCAGGGTCGTCGACCGCAGGATGGGGCGGTCCTTCTTGGGTCGCAGCACCTCGTCGTCGTAGAACGGGTCGAATGGGGCGTGCAGGGGCACCGGGCGCGCATCCTGGGGCGCACGGGCGGAAGTCCCTCAATTGCGCACTCCTTTCGGGACCGAGTAGAAGGCGCAGTCATTGGGGGCGAAATGGGGCGGGATCCCTTGATTCAGGGATCTCGTCCACCATAAGTGATTACCGCCACTGCCAAACTGGCCTATTGCTCCTTGGCGCGCTTCCACACGTGCATGATGTGCCCGCTGCCTTCCTTGGTGGTGAACTCCTTGGGGCGATCCTTGCCGGCGGGCGCGAAGATGATGCGGTACGAGTCGTCGCCCAGCCATTCGTAGATGGCGACCATCTTCTTGCCCGAATCGGGGCCCGTGGCACGCTCCCAATCCATCTCGGCGGGCTTCTTGCTGGCGTCGACCCGTGTCATCGTGGCCTTGATGGGCTCCTTCGACTGGTGCGGGGACTCGACGATCACTTCCTTGCCCTTCCAGGTGATCTTGCTCTTCTTGACGTGTTCGTCGGCGAGCTTCTGGCCGTCCTTCTCGCCGGAGACCAGTGTCCACGTCCCCGCAAAGCGCTTCAGCTCCTTGGCTTCGTCGTCCTTGGCATCGGCTGCGATGGTCATACCGGCGACGAAGAGTGTCAGGGTGGATGCAAGTCGCATGATGTGCCTCTTTTCGGTTTCGATGATACTTCTGCCTTTTCTTCAGCCCCGGCCGTTGAAATCTCTTGCGTTGCCGCTTGGCTGCAGTCTCGCGCGATCGGGTTCCTTTTCGCGGACGCGCCGAGGCTTCCATGTGGGTGATCGTACCGACGCCATGCGGTGATTGCAAGGTACCCGCGGCTCGCGGCACGGCTGCCGGACCGATGCCGCAGTGCCGAATCACACGGTTTACCGGCTCGGAATTCACTTGACCGACCGGGGGGGGGGGCGTCGTAGCATCTCGTACAGTGCAATGAAGCAACCCGCTCCCACACCCTCTGAGGATCGCACCAATGCTCCTACCTCTCGGCGACTGGCTGCGCTTGTTTCGCTCTCGCCCCAAGAAGGCGCGACGGGTTGACTCCACGGCGCGCCGCTTCCGACCGGCGGTCGAGACCCTGGAAATCCGGGAACTGCTGTCGGTCGCGCCGTTAGCGGCAGCCATTGTGCCGCCGCCAGAAAATCAGCCGCCGGCGCTGACGAATCCAGGAAACCAGAGCAGCGCGGAGGGCGCCATTATCGATCTCCCGATCCAGACGTCCGACTGCGACGGCGATCCGGTCGCCGTAAGCGCCACTGGGCTGCCGCCGGGCCTCATCGCGGCCGAGGGCGGGATCACCGGCACGATCGACTTCACGGCGGCGGAAGCCAGCGGCGGCATTTACACGGTCATTCTCAACGCCTCCGACGGCCGCGGCGGCGCGACCAGCGCCACATTCTCCTGGATCGTGGCCGACACCAACCGCCCGCCATTGCTGGGCAATCCCGGCCCTCGGAGCACGGCCGAAGGCACTGCCGTTTCGCTGCAACTGCTGGCCGGCGATCCGGATGGGGA
>JAIEMG010000018.1 GCA_019752375.1 Gemmataceae bacterium
GGGCTCGCGAGGCAGAGCCTCGCGGGCAGTGCGTGACCGGGCAGAGCCCGGTCACGAGGGAAACGACCGCGCTGATGAGCGCAGAAACGGGTTTGCACCCCATGAGGTCATCTTTCGTTGCGCGGCTACTTCCACGGGATGTAGCGATCTGGACGGATTCCGGCACTGGCCGCAATGAATTCAGGATCATTTCGGGCGACGACCCCGCAACTGGCTTGGTGGCCGACCGACGACCTTGCGAAAAACAGCGCTCATGTACTCCGCGTGCTTGAAGCCTGCCAGCGATGCAATGGTCCCCAAGGACAACTCCGGCGCGGCCAGCAAGTCCTGCACGCGCTTGACCCGGACGCGAACGATCTCCTCGTTCGGCGATCGGCCGAGGTACTTGCGAAAGCGACGCTCCAGCGCCCGGCGTGCCAGCGGAACGTGGCGAATGACGTCCTCGACGTTAATGCCCTCGCACGCGCGTTCTCGGATGAACCGGACGGCGGCGACCACCTCGGCATCTTCGATGGCCAGCACGTCCGTGGACTGGCGGGTCACCACGCCGGTCGGTTCCACGAACGTCTTGGGGCACGGCGGGGAGGCGCCGTCGATCAAGCGGTCGAGCATTTCCGCCGCGAGATAGCCGATGCGCTCGGTGTTGGGGGAGACGCTCGATAACGGCGGGTCGGATAGCTCGCAATAAAGCGAGTCATTATCCACGCCGACCACGGCCACCTCGTCGGGCACGGGAATCTCGAGTTCACGGCACGCATTGAGCACTTGCTGGCCGCACACGTCGTTGCACGCCATGATCCCAATGGGCCGCGGCAATTGCTTGAGCCACTCGAGCATTTGTCGCTCGAACAGCAAGGCTAACTGCTCGCGCGACGACAATCCGACCGAACGACGCGGAGCCGGGACCTCGTACATGTGGCACGCGAAACCCGCTTCTTCGACAAATCGGGGAAAGTAGCGCAGGCGGCGCTCGGAGTAGTTCGCCCCCGCAAAGCCGCAGTAGGCAAAATGTCGGAACGCTCGCTCGGCCAGATGCTCGAATGCCAAACGAGCCACCGCGCGATCATCCGTTTCGATCAGAGGAAACGAAGCGTCGATCAGGCCGCGCACATCGACGGCAGGCAAACCGGTAGCGTGGATGGCACGTTCCATGTCGCGGCTTTCGATGCGGGCAATGATCCCATCCCCATGCCAGGTCCGCAGCCAGGGTGGCGGCGGGTCTTCGGGACCGCGCGATTGCAAGTAAACCGACCAATGCCCATGCGTGCGGACGTAGCTACAAATGCCGCGGAGCAAACCGCGGCCATACTCGCGCGACGATTCGATCAGCAAGGCAACGTGGCGCCGTTGGGCCATGGAAATGAATCCCGTCGGACTGTCGCAATTTCTACAAAGATGGACGCATTATATCCTGGAAGCGGCCTCGCGCCGCGTCCATCATGGTAGTTCGACGGGAAGCACATAAGTGTCGCAATTGTTCGGACGATCGTGATCGGAGCGTGGCGTCATGCCGAAGCAACTAGGACTTTCGCTGTGCCTGGCCTTGCTCGTGTCGGCCACCGCTCGCGCTGAACCGGACTTCGACAAGTCGATCGCACCGCTACTGGTGCGGCATTGCCTCGATTGCCACAGTGGGCCAAAGCCGAAGGGTAAGCTGGACCTGACCGGGCGCAAGGCAACCTTCGCGGGAGGAAAAAACGGTCCAGCGGTCGTCGCGGGCAAACCGGAAGGCAGTCCGCTGTGGCAGCGCGTCGAGGCCGATGAGATGCCGCCACGGAAGCCACTGACGGCGGCCGAAAAGAAGCTGCTGAAGGACTGGATCGTCGCCGGTGCCCGCTGGGGGACCGACCCCATCGACCCGTTTCGCCTGACTACCGACAAGCGAGCGGGCTACGACTGGTGGTCGCTTCAACCGGTAACTCGTCCCACGCTGCCCGCAGTGAAGGACCGTGCCTGGCCCCGGAATGCCATCGATCATTTCGTGCTGGCAGCGCTGGAAGCGAATGGGCTGCAGCCCTCTCCAGCGGCCGAACGGCGCGTTTTGATCCGCCGCCTGTCGTTCGACTTGCTCGGCCTGCCGCCTGCGCCGAAAGACGTGGAGGCCTTTGTCAAGGACGCCCACCCGCGCGCCTATGAAAAGCTGGTGGATCGGCTGCTGGAGTCGCCGCACTACGGCGAACGCTGGGCCCGGCACTGGCTCGACGTGGTTCGTTTTGGCGAAAGCAATGGCTTCGAACGCGACCTACCCAGGCCGGACGCCTGGCCGTACCGCGACTGGGTGATCAAGTCCCTCGATGACGACATGCCCTACGATGAGTTTGTGCGTCTCCAGCTGGCCGGCGACGTGCTGCGGCCCCACGATTCATCGGCGCTCAAGGCGACGGGCTTCCTCGTGGCCGGCGCCCACGACACGGTCTTCCCCGCCAGCGACAAGATGCGTGCCGCGATGCGCCAGGACGAACTGGAAGACGTCGTCGCCACGGTCGGGCAGACCTTCCTCGGGTTGACGGTCAACTGCGCCCGTTGCCACGACCACAAGTTCGATCCCATCACGCAAAAGGATTACTACCGACTCGCATCGGCGCTCGCCGGCGTGCAACACGGCGAGCGAAACCTCAAACCGGAAGATGGCAACAAGGAACTGGCGAAGCTGCAAGAGCACGTCCGCGCCCTTGAAAAGGCGATCGCGGCCATCGACGAGCCGGTAAAGCAGGCGATCCTGGCCGAACGCCGCAAGAACGACTCCAAACCCGTAACCGCCAAACCGCTGGCGGAGTGGGACTTCCGGGCTGACCTCAAAGACCGAATCGGCGAACTGCACGGCACACGCTTCGGCGAAGCGAAAATGGACAAAACAGGCCTGGTCCTCGACGGCAAAACCGGCTTTGTCAGCACCGAGCCGATCAAGAAAGACCTGCGAGAGAAGACCCTGGAGGCCTGGGTGCAGCTGGCCGGCTTGAACCAGCGCGGCGGCGGCGTCATGGGGTTGGAGACGCCTGATGGCGTCGTGTTCGATTCCATCGTCTTCGGCGAACAAGAACCGAAGCGTTGGATGGCCGGCAGCAATTTCTTCAAGCGCACCCAATCGTTCGGTGCCCCGGACGAGAACAAGGCCGACAACGAAGTAGTGCACATCGCAATCAGTTACGCCGCGGATGGAACCATCACGGCCTATCGCAACGGAGTGCTGCACGGCAAGCCTTACAAGAGCAGCGGTGTGGCCACGTTCAAGGCGGGCGAAGGCCGCGTGATCTTTGGCGTCCGCCACGAGCCCGCGGGCGGCAATCGGATGCTGGCGGGCACGATCGTCCGCGCTCGACTGTACGACCGAGCGCTCGGTGCGGAGGAAGTCGCCGCGTCGGCTGGAGTGCGGAGCGACATCGTCGCGGAGGCCGACGTCGTTGCTCGGCTGAGTGCAGAGATTCGAGCGCGTCGAGAGAGACTCGCGGTCGATCGGCAGCAGGCGGCGGGCGCGCTTGCCAAGCTGCATGCCCTGTCACCCACCAAGGTCTACGCCGTCGTGCCGCAACAGCCCGAGGTGACGCAATTACTCATCCGCGGCAACGTCGGCGAACCAAGCGAGGTGGTCGCACCAGGCGGAATCCCATCGCTGGCGGGAATCGATGGCGATTTTCACCTGAAACCGGATGCTCCGGAAGGCGAGCGCCGCAAGCGCCTGGCCGAATGGATCACCGATGGCAAGAATCCGCTATTCCGACGCGTCATGGTCAATCGGTTGTGGCACCATCATTTTGGTGCCGGCCTGGTCGAGACAACCAACGACTTTGGTTTCAGCGGCGGCCGGCCCAGTCATCCGCAGCTGCTCGATTGGCTCGCAGCCGACCTGACCGAAAACAAGGGAAGCCTGAAGGCGCTGCACCGGACCATCGTGCTCTCGGCGACGTACCGACAAGCGTCGCTTCCGCGTGAAGCGGCCCTGGCAAAGGATGCGGGCAATCGCCTGCTGTGGCGCCGTAGTCCGCAACGCCTGGAAGCGGAGTCGGTCCGCGACACGATGCTCGCGGTCGCCGGTCGTCTCGATCCCACCGTCGGCGGTCAGGGGTATCAGGACTTCAAGTCACACTTTTTCCGCGGCACGCAGTTTTACGACCCGATCGAGCAAATTGGCCCGGCGTTCCACCGACGCACGATCTATCGCATGTGGGCGCGGGGCGGCCGCAGTCCGTTCCTCGACACCTTCGATTGCCCCGACCCCTCGACGACGACGCCGCGTCGGGCCGTGACCACCACGCCGCTGCAGGCGCTGACGCTCATGAACAATGCTTTTGTGCTGCACATGGCGGAGCAGTTTGCCCTCCGACTGAAGAAAGACGCGGGTGACGACGTGGACGCGCAGATCGATCGGGCCTTCGCGCTGGCGTATGGCCGGCCACCAAGCAAAGCAGAGGCGGCGCAGGTACGGCCGTTTGTTGCCAGGCACGGGCTGTCAGCGCTGGGGCGGGTGCTGTTCAACAGCAACGAGTTTATCTACGTGGATTGATGAGGTGCTCCATGAACTCCCATGAAACCCCTGCCGCAGCGCCGCTGCTCGACCGTCGTGGCTTTCTCTCCTGGGCGAGCCAGGGACTCGGCGCAGCTGCCATGACCAGCCTCCTGCTGCGCGACGGGCTGGTGCGCGCTGCCGGGGTCAAAGCCGAGGCGTCCGACCCTGCACCGCACTTTGGGGCCAAGGCCAAGCGCGTCATCCACCTGTGCATGTGCGGCGGAATGAGCCACCTCGATAGCTTCGATCACAAGCCCGTCTTGATGCGGCACCACGGCAAGCCAATGCCCGGCACCGAGAAACCGGAGACGTTCTTTGGCAAGGTTGGCCTGCTTCGACAGAGCGATTGGGACTTCAAGCAGCGCGGCCAGAGTGGTCTGTGGGTGTCCGAGTTGTTTCCGCACATTGCCCAGCAAGCGGATGAGCTAACCGTCATCCGCTCGATGGTGGCCGATTCCGCGAACCATACGCCGGCGACATTTCAGGAGAATACGGGGTTCCGGTTGAACGGGTTTCCGGTGATGGGGAGTTGGCTGTCCTACGGCATGGGCAGTGAAACAGACGAATTGCCCGCCTATGTTGTGCTGCCCGATCCTCGCGGGCTGCCGGCCGGCGGCACCATCAATTGGTCCAATGGCTTCTTGCCGGCGCGACATCAGGGCGTGGCGCTTCGCCCGAAAGGGCCCGCGATCGACGACCTCGTGCCGGCCAAGAAGATCGACGCGGACACCGAGCGAGATAGCCGAGCCTTGCTGGAGAGTTTGAATCGCCAGCATCTCGAGCAGCGCGGGCTGAACGATGCACTGACGGCGCGGATGCGCAGTTACGAGCTTGCTGCCAAGATGCAGCTGGCAGTTCCTCAGGTGACGGACGTCGCTGGCGAGACTTTGGCAACGCAAGCGCTGTACGGACTCGACAGCGCCAACACGGTGGATTTTGGCCGTAGCTGTCTGCTGGCCCGACGGCTGCTGGAGCGCGGCGTGCGCTTCGTGCAATTATTTTCGGGAGGTTCGTTTGGCTCGCCGCGCATCAACTGGGACGGCCACGAGGACATGAAGGCCAATCACGGCCAGGAGGCGGCGCGCGTCGATCGACCGGTCGCGGGCCTGCTGCAAGACCTTTGCCGCCGCGGCATGCTGGACGACACGCTGGTGCTCTTCACCACCGAGTTTGGCCGCACACCGTTCACGCAGTCGGCCGCCGACCAGTTGGGTGCCGGGCGCGACCACAACATGTATGGCTTCTCGGTCTGGATGGCAGGGGCCGGTCTGAAGCACGGCATGGCCCACGGCGCGACCGATGACGTCGGCTGGAAGTCGGTGGACAAGCCGGTCTACTGGCACGATTTTCACGCCACCGTGCTGCACTTGCTCGGCATCGATCACGAACGGCTGACGGTGTACCACAACGGCATCCAGCGCCGGCTGACCAACGTCCACGGGCACGTTCTGAAGGAAGTCCTGGCATAACACCAATTGGACGACCCGCGCCCGGGCGCGCTCAGGGCTTCTCCGCCCGAGATTGTCCGATCTCTTGTAGCAGGCGGAGCACCACCGGACGCTGGGAGCGAATGTGGTGCGCCAGAGCCTTGCGCGCTCCCTTCCAGTTTTCGGCGAGCAAGGCCCGCAAGATGGTGCGGTGTTGTCTGGCCATCGCCTTCACCACGTTTGTCGCCGGGGCCGCGTAATCGAACAGAGTTGCGTAGTAGATGCCGTGCCGCCCGAAGAAATCGCGGATGTAGCGGTTGCCGGCCTTCTCGATCAGATATCGGTGCAAGTCATTGTCGAGGCGCGGCGCGTTCCGCTCATTGCCGCGCAGCATTCGACGGAGGTCCGCCCGGTCGAGGTGCGGCCGAGCGAGATCGAGCGCCTTCAGTTCCAGGCCCTCGCGTACCTGCAGGTAGGCGATCATCTCTCCCTCGTCGAACGGCCGCACACGCCAGCCACGCCGCGGCAGATGATCGAGCAGCCCCTGGCCGGCAAGTCGATTGAGCACCTGACGGAGGGCGGTGCGGCCGATGCCGAAACGCTCGGCTGTCGCTTCTTCGCGCAGGTACTCGGCCTCGCCGCGGAGGCTCTGGCGAAGGATCTCCGCTGTCAGGGTCGCCTCGATTCGTTGCGCCAGCGCGGGCCGGGTCGGAGGCGAAAGGTCCTCGTCTGCGGGTCGGGCGGCGGGATGGAGAGCCATCCGACCATTCGCCTCCTTCACCAAGACCTGCTCATCCACCAGTTCGCGAACCGCGATCCGCACGGGCGTCAAGCTTACCTGGTAGTGCTCCGACAACGCGACCAGCGTCAACTTGCTGGGCAGGCCGACGCCGGTGGGAAGTCGAGCTTTGAGGTCTTGCTTGACGAATTCGGTGATTGTGTCCGGCATGCTTGGGTTCCTTGTTGACATCGTACACACTAACACTATACTTGCTCACGTGTACAATGTCAATTTCATGCCCAGCTGGAGGTGCAAACACATGAAACCAACCTGGCGCGGCGTCCTTCCCGCGGTCGTCACCCTCCTTCACGACGACCAATCCATCAACTTCCCGGCGACACTCGCGCACGTCGAGCGGCTCATCAATGCCGGCGTCCACGGAGTCATCATGCTCGGCACGGTCGGCGAGAACTGCTCGATGGAGGCGTCCGAGAAGCGTGAACTGCTGCGTGCCACCGTCGATCGCGTTGCTGGCCGCGTCCCTGTGCTTGCCGGCGTCGCGGAATACACAACGGCGCTGGCGGGACGCTTTGCAGCGGATGCAGCCAAGATTGGCGTGGACGGCCTCATGGTCTTGCCCGCCATGGTCTACAAGGGGGACGCTCGCGAGACCGTGGCCCATTTCCGCGGCGTGGCGCGCGCCAGCCGTCTGCCCATCATGTGCTACAACAACCCGCCGTCCTACGGCGTAGACGTGACGCCCGGGATGTTCGCCGAACTGGCGAGCGAGCCGACCCTGGTTGCCATCAAGGAATCGTCGGAGAATGTCCGGCGGATCACCGACCTCGTCAACCTCCTCGGCGACCGCTACACACTGCTTTGCGGCGTTGACGACCTGGTGCTGGAAAGCTTGCTGCTCGGTGCGGTCGGCTGGGTATCGGGCCTGGTCAATGCCTTCCCGGACGAAAACCGCCAGCTCTGGGACCTGGCGACCTCCGGCCGCTGGGAGCAGGCACGCGATCTCTATCGCTGGTACATGCCGCTGTTGCACCTCGACACGCATCCGAAATTGGTGCAGTACATCAAACTGGCGATGGCCGAGCAAGGACTCGGCTCCGAGATGGTGCGGGCGCCGCGATTGCCGCTCGTCGGCGAAGAACGGGAACACATCCTGGGCGTGATCCGGCGCGCAAACGCAACCCGACCTTTGAGAAGTAATGACTAAGGAGCCGCGTAACAATAAGTTGAACAATTGCACGTAGGACGGATTTCCAATCCGTCCCTAGAAAACCGGACGGATTGAAAATCCGTCCTACAGGAATTGCACAAGTTATTCTTGCGCGGATCCTAACTACCTAATTCTACTGTGTCCGGTGGGCCAGACACTCTTGTCTGGCCAGACAAGAGTGTCTGGCCCACCTTGCCAGGCACCAACAGTCGTCTCGAATGTGGGGCTGTGGAATTACCGGGCCTTGATGGTTACGCCCTTCTGTTTGAGCGCTGCCTCGAGCTTTGACGGGTCGGCCTTTTCCGGGTCAATCAAGGCCGTGAGCCGACCCTCCCGGAAATCGACCGTGGCCGTTTCGACGCCGTCGAGCTTGTAGACTGCCTCGTAGGCCGCCAGCGCGCACGCCTTGCAGTCGCAGCCGCCGACGGCGATTTCAATGAACTTGAGCTTCTCCTTCGGCGTGCTCCGTAGCGGCTTGATGCCGAAGGTGTGGCGCGACGCCGACTTCAACATCGCATCAAGCCGCTGAATGACCTGTTCGGGCTTTGCGTTCGGGAAGACCTTGGCGGGCACGTATTCCAGGGTCGCCTCGGCATTGGCGAAGTCGATTTCGACCAGCTTGATACCGTCGACTTCCGCGAATGCATCGCGAAGGTCCGTCTCACGGGCCTTCGAAAACAGGCCCGTGATCTGGTGTTTGACGCGAATCGGGGTCGCATCTTCCTTCTGGCCGACGCCAATGGTGGGGACCGTCAGGGAAAACACGGCCGCCGCGATGAAGAGCTTGTTCATGGCAGGATTCCTTCTCTCGGCATGGGGCCGTTACCGGGTCTGGAACAGTCGGCTCTGGCATAACTCGTGGATCAGCGTTCGCACGCCGCCTCCCTTCTTCTCCGCGTTGGCCACGATGGCGGCGATCTGCTCGCGATCGCTGAAGGAGACATCGCGTCCGGTGCCGTAGACCGCGAACTGGCGGGTGAGATTACCCAGCAGGGCGCTTCGGTCAGCGGCAATGAGGTCCTGGAATTCGGCAATGCTCTTGAACTGCCGCCCGTCCGTGAGCTCACCGCTGGGATCCACGGCAGGACCGAGCTTGAAGCCGATGCCGATGAACGGATCGATGGAACCGCGCGGCGCCGGGTCGCCCATGCCGATCGAGCGATAACGGGTGCGGAAACCGCCGATGACGTCAAACGATTCGAGCGCGAATCCGGGCGGGTCCATTTTCGCATGACAGGCAAAGCAGGCGGCGTTGGACCGGTGCTTGTCGAGCAGCTCGCGGATGGTCGTCGCTCCGCGCACGTCGGGCTCGATGGCGGTGATATCCGGCGGCGGCGGCTCGGGCGGGCGGCCGAGCAGCCGGTCCATGACAAAGGCCCCGCGCGGAACGGGCGACGTCGTGGTGCCGTTCGAGGTGATTTTCAGGAGCGACGCTTGCGTCAGGAATGCGCCGCGCGGAGAGCCCGCAGGCAGCGGAACCCGGCGGACCTGGGAGCCGCTGACTCCGGGAATGCCGTAGTGGACCGCCAGCTTCTCGTTGAGCATGGCGAAGTCCGACTTCACGAGGTAGCCGGCGTGCAAATCCTTGTCGAGCAGCTCGCGGAAGTAGGCCCGCGTCTCAGCGACCATCGAGTCCTGGAGGTAGGCGCTAAACTCGGGATAGAGCTTCCGGTCCGGGTCGTTATTCGCGATCTGCCGCAATTTCAGCCATTGACCCAGGAAGTCCTCGACAAATCGCTGTGCTTTGGGGTCTTTGATCAATCGCTCGGTCTCGGCGCGCAGCGTCTCGGCTTCGCGCAGCTTGCCGGCGCCGGCCAGACCGGCCAGGCGTTCGTCGGGCATGGACCGCCAGAAGAAGTACGACAGCCGGCTTGCCAGGGCGTGGTCGTCGAGCTTTCCGGCCGGCTCCACGTGATACAGGAAGTCCGGTGAGCACAATGCGGCCCGGTACGCCCAGCGTAATGCCGTCTCGAAGCAGTCGCCCGCCTTGAGTCGATCCGCAACCTTCGCCACGTATTGCTTGCGAACCTCAGCATCGACCGGGCGGCGAAAGGCCCGCGCCAGGAACTTGCCCAGCAGCCGATCGGCATCGGCCAGGGGATCGTCGCTGCTCACCGTCCAGATGCCTTTGACCGGGTCGGGCCGGTTCTTGCCTTGACCCATCTCCTGTCGGTCCAACTTCCGCTTCGGCGCTCGGACGGTCGAATCCTTCCCGACCTTGATCTCGACCATCGGAAGGTCGCCAAACAGGTGCCGATGGCTGGCCGGCGGCCAGGTCTGGTGCAGAGGGCCTTCGATGTCCAGGTAGTCGCAGGCGATGGCGGGTCCGGTGAAGCCCATTGCCCGGAGCTTGCCGCGGGTGTTGGCGCCCGGCGCCAGCGAGCCCGCGTTAAACCCGATAATCTCGCGCGGGTTGAGCCAGGTTGTGAAGTCGTGGAGCTTTTCCTCCATCGACGGCGCGTCGTAGTACCCCAGCACCGTGCTCGGGTGTCCGCCGCCGCGGCCGTCTCCCGTTAGCGTCACGATCGAAAGCCGGGCTGCCTCGGTGCCGCGGGCGGCCAGCACCTTGCCCTTGTCCCACTGGAAAGCCCACAATGACGTGCGCACGCGGTACTGGCCGGGATAGATGGTCACGAACTCGTTGAAGTACGGGTGGAACGATTCATCCTCGTGCCGGAACAGCCCGACGCTGGCGCCGTTGCGGAACGATCCCATACGTTCATGAGCGCCCTGGTCGATGTGGAGATGCTCCCCGGCCGGTGGGAACTCCGGATCGGGCTGCTTGTTCTTCAAGAGCACGCCGTCGCCATGCAGGAGGACGTGGGCGACGAAGCCGTGCGGGTTCGCGAGCGAGATCCGCTGCTTCACCACAACGGGCGCGGAGGGACGCGTGGCGATGGCCATGTCGAGCGCCCGGTCGGCCGCTTCGAGGTACTTGGCCAAGTTGACGTGGGAAATATCCAGCGCATCGCTGTTGTTGTCGAACCCGTGGGCCGAGCCATCCGCCGGCAACTCGCCCTGGAGCGGGATGCCCGGCAGGTCGAGGAGGTCCCGCAGTGTGTTTTCATATTCGACCCGCGTCAACCTCCGCGTCCCGGTCCGCCCCTCGCCCGCGATCTTTGCCTGCTCGAGCTTCACAACGAACCCGTGCAGCGACTTGACCGCCGCGGCCCGGTCACTGGCCGGGACCTTGTCCTTTTTGCCCGGCGGCATCTCGCCCGACTCGATACGGTCGTGGACCTTGACCCACCGCCCGAAGCTGGTGGGGTCGCCCTTCAGCGACTTCAAGTCGAGCCCGCCCTTTTTGGTCTCTGCGTCGTGGCACGAATAGCAGTTCTTCTCGAAGAACGCCGTGGGCTGGGCCCTGGCGGAGGGAAGCAGGACGAGTGTACAGAGGAACGTCAGGAGGATGCGATATTTCATGATGCAATCCGGTGGGTTGGCGGAATGAACGGAGGCGGTGGCACGGACATTCCTGTCCGCGCGGCCGCAACCGCACGGACAGGAATGTTCGCGCCCCTCGGGAGGATGATCGGGCGATTGGAATCGGGGGCTCACGCCATCTCCAGGCCCCGCATCGTACCTTTGCCCGTCGAGAACTCGCCTACCTCGACGCCCAGGCGCTGGAGCATCGACACAAAGAGGTTTGTGAGCGGATAGTTGTTTTTCTGGTCGAACGCCAGGTGCTGTCCGTGCTTGAAGCCGCCGCCGGCCAGCAGCACGGGCAGGTTGTAGTTCGAGTGCGAGTTGGCGCTGCCCATGCACGTCCCGTACAGGACCATCGTCCGGTCCAGCAGCGACTCGCCGCCCTCCTTTGCCTCGTTGAGCGACTTGAGGAAGCTGCCCAGTACTTCGAATTGTCCTTCCTCTTTGCCGCGCAACTCGGCGAGGACGTCGGGACGGTTGCCGTGGTGCGTGATGTTGTGGATCACCGTGGTGTCGATGAACAAGGAGACGATCCGCGAGGAGTCCGTCTCCAGGGCCAGCTTGATGACGTCGAACATCAGCTGCGTCTTGCGGACAAATTCGCGCTGGTCGTCGATGTCCTGCGGCGGCTTCGCGTCCACTTTCGGCTTGGGCCGATGCTCCCAGGCCTCCTGACTGCTCAGACGTTGCTCCAACTCCCGGACCGACGTGAAATACTGGTCCATGCGCTGCCGGTCCGACGGACCGAGCGTTCGGTTCAGCCGCTTCGACTGGTCGGCGACGAAGTCGAGCATACTGCGCTCCTGCCGCAACGCCTCGACAGCGGCGGCGACTTCATCGGGCTTTCCCTGCATGAACAGCTTCTGGAAGATCTTGTTGGGGCTGCGCTCGGCCGGGATCGGCGCTCCACTGCGAGTAAAGCTCAGCGTCGATCCTTCATTGCTCATCGCCAGCACAAGCGAGGGATAGCGAGTCTGGTTGCCCACCCGCTCCGCCGCGAACTGGTCGAGGGAAATCCAGTTGCGGAAGCCGCCCCGCTCGGGATGCGGCGTGCCGGTCAGAAAGCACTTCTCGGCCGCGTGAGCGCCCGTCACGCCAGGATGGCTGACCCCGGAGAAGATCGTGGTCTGCTTCCGCACCGCAGCCAGCTTCTCCAGGTATGGCGTCGACTCATAATCCCGCCCCGCCTTCTCCGGAAAGAAGTACTGCGGCAGGATGCCCATATTGGTTTCGATTGCCACCATTCGACGCGGCACGGCAGGCGTGCTGCCCTTGCAGGCCGGCAACATGCACTCCAACCACGGCAGCGCCAGCGCCACGCCCGCGCCACGCAGGAAGCCCCGCCGGGAAAGCGCCCTCGTTCCAAGTGTATACAGCTTTTTTGCGCTCGCGCTCATGAAGGATACTCTCGCAAATGGTGGGTAGATTGGAGGTTGGGAAGTCGGCAATCGCACCAGGGGTGGAAGGAGGAGCCCGGCAAGCGCCGGAGGAGATTGATGCACCCTTCCTTTCACCATAATAGCTCCGTTGCGGGGAGTTTGTCCCCCCCAAAAGTTGGAATTTTCATCGGGTTTTCCCGAACGCCACCCGGAGCCATCGAGACGAGATCAGTGGTCCACTCCAGGCGTGGAAATGGAAGATGTAAGGAGCTATTTTCCGACCGGAAGTACTCTGGAGAAAACCCCGATGTCGCGGAGGTTGCGGCCGGCACAGCCGGCCCTACAGGCTACAGGCCTATGTTTTTGGTTCATCCGACTCAAGCGTACTTGGCCTCATGGAGCGCGAGGATTTTCCGTTTGAAGAATTCCTTATCGCGGAAGCCGTAGCCGCCAACCCGGCGAGCATGTGCGCGGTTGCTGGGCTTTGGATTTGATTCTTGGCAAGAGCTGAGGGTAAGGCAGGCTTGCCAAGGTTCACGCTGCAAACGTTCAACCCGCCAAGTCCACGCACGCCAATACCTTGTCGTCGCGCAGATACAGGCGCTTGTTCAGCAGCGCCGGTGCGGCCCACGTCTTGTAGGTAACCACGTCGTCGAGCTCGCCCTTGACGGTGTAGGCCTTCGGGTTCGCTTCGATCAAGCGGACCTTGCCGCGTTCGTTGACCAGGACCATGTGGTCCTCGTAGGCCAGCAGCGAGCACTTGCCGGGGCCGCGGTCTTCCCACAGGATCTTGCCGGTCGCCAGGTCGAGGCAGCGCAGGAAGACGGCGCCAAGGTCGCCGTGGCAGCCGTAGAGGTGGCCCTTCAAGATGACGCTGGTCGTGAACTGGTTCATCAAGTCCTTGTTGCGCCACTTCTCCTTTGCCGTCACTTTGTCGCCGTCGACGCTCAACTGCAGTGCAGCGCAGCCAGTGCCATACGCCGAGGAGATGAACAGCGTATCCTCCGCCCAAAGCGGCGTCGCGCAGTTGCACTCGTACTTGTTGCCGAGTGCATATCTCCAGAGCAGCGTGCCCTTGAGCGGGTCGATACCCAGCGCTGACTGACCGGTGAACGAGACGACCTGGCGGCGATTCCCCGCGGTGATGACGACGGCAGAGCTGTAGCCCATCGGATCGTCGCCGGCGCCCCAGGCCATCTTGCCGTTGTCCGTGCGGAAGGCAACGACGGAATTGTCCTTGTTGCCGCCGGGCTGCACGATGACGAAATCGCCTTCAATCAGTGGTGAGCCAGACACGCCCCAGTAGTAGAAATCGCCAACGCGGTTCTTGGCGCCGCTCGCCTCGAAGATGTTCGTCTTCCACACTTCCTTGCCGTCGGCCGCGTTGATGCAGAACAGATCACCCATGGCGAACAGGCAAAAGACCTTGCCGTTGTGAACCGTCGGCGTGGCGCGCGGCCCCGCACCCTGGCCCTGCTTGTCGCGGTAGCTGGGCACCCCCTCGGTCGCCCAGACTTCCTTGCCGTCGGAGGTGTTCAGGCAGACAGCGATGTCGCGCTCGCCGCGCTTGGTCATAGTGTAGAGCCGGTCGCCGACCACGGCAACGGACGAGAAGCCATTGCCCAGCGGCGCTTTCCAGGCAAGTTTCGGCTTCCGCTTTTGCCAGTCCGTATTGAGTCCCTTCTCCAGGGAAATGCCGTCGCGGCGCGGGCCGAGGAACTGCGCCCACGATGCAGGATCGTTCGCGGACGGATCGGCGGCGGCCAGCGAAGCGCCCAAGGTAATCCCGCTCATTGCAGCCAGGCTCTGGCCAAGAAACGCGCGGCGGGTCACATGGCTTGCGTTGGTTCGTTCCATGATGGCTGCTTCCGAAGTCTGGTGTGAATCTTACAGACAATTACAGTACGTCCGATCCGAGCCGAATTCCAAATTAATGTGGGCGGCAAGGATCAGCGGCCTGTTGGCTCGGTGTCGCTCACGGCGATAGGTGCTAAGGAGCCGCGTAACAATAAGTTGAACAATTGCACGTAGGACGGATTTCCAATCCGTCCAGAGAAAACCGGACGGATTGGAAATCCGTCCTACAGGAATTGCACAAGTTATTCTTGCGCGGATCCCAAGGCGTACGCGGCGCGGCGCATGGAACGCGTTGCGCATGGAACCGGCCAAGCCTGACGCGGCGTCCGCGGCGAATTTCTACCCCCCAATTGCGTGCATGGTCCGCTGCGGCTTGACGAATCGAGCCGTATTGATCTCGTGGCCTTCCCACTTGGAGTGGACGCTGCGCTGAATCGCTTCCTGAATTTGACCATCCGGCGCTCCCGAACGAAGCAGGCCTTTGACGTCGATCTCGTCGAGCGCGAACAGACAGTTGCGCAGCTTCCCGTCAGACGTGAGCCGAATGCGGTTGCAGCTCATGCAGAAGGGTCGAGACACCGACGCGATGATGCCGACGCGTCCGCCGCCATCGGTGTAAACGAAGTCCATGGCGGGCGCGCGCGGATCGTAGTCGGCGGCGGGCACCAGCGGCGCCACTTCGCGTTCCAGCGTGTCCATGATCTCGTGCGCGAAGTAGACTTTGCCGCGTTCCCAGTGATCGGCGCCAATGGGCATGTATTCGATAAAGCGCATTTCCAGGCCGTGCTCGCGCGCGAACTTCGCCAGCGGCACTACTTCATGTTCCGTGACTCCGCGAATGCTGACCGCATTGATTTTTACCGGCTGGAACCCGGCCCGCTTGGCTGCAAAAATGCCGTCGATCACTTTCTCCAGACCGTCGCGGCGCGTCAGTTCGCGGAAGCGGGCGGGATCAAGCGCATCCAGGCTAATGTTGATACGGCGTAGTCCGGCGTCGTAAAGCGCCTGTGCCTGATCGGCCAGCAGGATGCCGTTGGTGGTCAGCCCCACGTCGCGGATGCCATCGATCTTGCTGATGAGATTGACCAGTCGCGGCATGTCGCGGCGCATGAGCGGCTCGCCGCCGGTGAGCCGCACCTTGTCGATGCCGAGCGGCACGGCAGCACGCACGAAGTGCGCAATCTCCTCGAAGCTGAGGAGTTCGTGCCGGTCCATGAACGTGACTTCCTCCGGCATGCAATAGGTGCAGCGGAGGTTGCAGCGATCGGTGACGCTGATGCGCAGGTTGTTGTGGGCGCGTCCAAACGTATCGATCAACGCCATGAATTTCCTCTCACGACGGATGCACCCACTCGGTGCTGCCGTCGGCCCAGTTCTCTTTCTTCCAGATCGGCACCAACTCCTTCAAGCGATCGATGGCATAGCGGCATGCCTCGAACGCATCACCCCGATGTGGACAGCTGACCGCGACCGCGACACTGATCGCGCCGACCTCGAGATGTCCGACCCGATGCACCATCGCCATCTCGCCGACCGGCCAACGTGCTCGCGTGTCGCGCTCGATCTCGGCCATCTTCTTCTCGGCCATGCCGGGATACGCTTCGTAATCGAGGGCGACCGTGATCTTACCATCGGTCAGATCGCGCACGGTACCCAGGAAGGTGACCACGGCGCCGCAGTCATTGCGACGGACCTGCTCGGTCAGGGCGTGGTAGTCGATGATGTCTTTGACTAGCGTTATCATCGGAGCGAAGGTTCACTTCTTCCCAAGGAACAAGAGGACAACATTCACCAGCATGGCCAGCAACGCACCGATCAAAGCCAGCCACACGCCCCAACGCTTGCGGTCGCTCTCCTCCAGGCTTTTCTTCAAGTCCACCAACCGTTCCTCGAGAATGGTTACTCTCTTGTCCAGAGCAGCAAACAATTCTACCGACTTGGTGCCTGCTTCTCGCAAGCGGTCAATTTCCGCCTGCAGTGCGTCAGAATGCTCGTCCAATCTGGCGACGAACTGCTCGAGTTCGCGAATCGCCTCGGTGTTCGTCTTGCCCGGCACGACTAATCCTCTTCAAGGTTGGCGACCGTCTGCCGCAGCTTGGCGAGCAGTTTCTTGGAGCTGGTGCTGAGCACGTCGGCCCACAGCCGGCGCAGCCGGTCACGAAGATGGTGACCGTCCTTGAGTTCCTCCAGTGTGAATCGCATCTCCGCAGTCCCCCCGACTTCGTCGGAAATCTTGAGGAGAAATCCGGGAAACCGATCCTTGTACCAAACCAGGGTCCAATCGACCGTGGCCAGGCGAGCCACCGAATTCCGTACCATCTCCTCCAGGAGTTTGGTCGCGCCATAGACGGCCGTGTCCCATTCCGTGTTCTGCTTGATTTTCTCTTCAACGGTCAGATTCACGCGAGATTCCTCCCAGGCCGAATCCCTGTCAAGCCGACTGCCCACCACTCACCGGTGGCAGCAGTGCCACCTCGGCACCTGGCGGAAGCATCTGCGCATCTTCGGCAAACTGGTCATTGACTGCAAGCGCCGAACGCTCCAGCAAAGCTGCCAGCCGTGGATACTCCTCGCCGATGCGCCGACGCAGGTCGTGCACCGTCGCCCCTGCCGGCAGGTTCACCTCGATGGTGTCCGCGCCGGCCAGTTCCCGAGCTCGTGCGAAAAGTCGAACATTCATCGGTGCAGCCGTTGGGAGATTTCGGGCATCAGGCCGTAGGCCAGTGCGAGATACTGGGCCGGGTGAAGGGTGCTTTTGCCGCTGCCCTCTTCCATCTGCATCCGGCACGTGCTGCATTCCGTCGAGCCGAACAGCACGCGCGGTCGCTTCAGCTCTTCGAGCATCGGGCGGCCGGCTTCCAGAGAGAGCGCGTAATTCTCGGCCTTGATGCCAAAGGTGCCCGCCATGCCCGAACAGCTAACGTCAATTGTATGCACGCGCAAACCGGGGATCAACGCGAGCAGCGCCGGCCCCATTGGCGGCTGCCCCAAGGCCTTGAGGTGGCAGGGAACGTGATGGCCGACGGAGAAGTCCACCGTCTTGAAATCGGTGCGCAGCCGGCCCTGCTGGTGCAGTTGCCAGAGGTAGGCGGTGAACTCCACAGTCCGCTCGGCCACAAGCTTCGTGTCGGGATCGTCCACCAAATCGAGATAGTCGTGGCGAAGCATGAGCGCTGCGGTGGGCTCGGAGCAGACAATCAGGAACCCTTCACGGGCCAGGTCAGCCAGCAGCCGGAGGTTCCGTTCAGCGGTCTCGCGAGCCGTCTCGACGTCACCGTATGCCAGCGGCGCCATGCCGCAGCCGCGCTGCCCGGGCGGCACGTAGACCTCGACGCCGTTGTGGTGCAGCACCGCGACAACGGCTTCGGCAATCTGCGGGTCGTTGTAGTTGGCAAAGACATCGACGAAATACGCGACACGAGGCCGATTGGCACGCGGCTTACGCGTCCAGCCGCGCCGTTTCGCACGGCGAAGAAAACTGCGCCCCGCAAAACGAGGCAGCCGTCGCTGTCGCGAGACGCCAAACAGCTTCTCTAACAGCCAGCGTGCCGTCGTGCTCTCCATGGCCGTGTTGCTGAGCAACGCGAAAACGCTGCCCAGTGCGGCAAACATCTCGACCCTTGCCATCACCCAGTCCGACCGCGTCAGGCCATGCTCCGCGGTATTGCCTGCTTTCGCTTCAAGCATGAGCTTGGGAATGTTGACGTGGGCGGGGCACTCCAGGCCGCACATCTTGCAGTTCACGCACAGGTCCGCAACCTCACGCACCGCATCGGACGACAACAGTTGCTTATCGGTCGCTTCTTCGAGGAGGTAACGCAACAGGTTGGCCTTGGCGCGGGGCGAGGCTGCTTCCGTGTGCGTGGCGCGAAAGATCGGACACATGCGTTGGGCGGGCGCTTCAGTCCGGCAACTGCCGCAGCCATTGCAATTGAGACACTCCGTTCGCGCTTGCTCAGGCTGCCAGCGCAAATGGGTCCCGAGTGGTTGGTCGCCGTTTGTCGTCGGTAGCTCAGCCGATTCCGGACCAGGAACTTTCGCTTCGGGACTCTGGATTTTCCGCAACGGCCACGCGGGCAAGTCTGGGTCGGGCCCGACGATCTTGCCGGGATTGAAGAGGCGGTGGGGATCGAAGATCGCTTTTAACTCGCGGAAGACAGGATAGAGGCGGCCGTATTGGCGAGCAACCCACGGCGTCCGCGCCAGCCCGGTACCGTGTTGAGTGCTCACGGTGCCGCCGAGCTTCAGGGCCAGCGAATGAATCTCCTCTGCCAACGCCCAAAGTTTGCCCACGTCCTCCGCGCGCTGAAGGTCGAGAAAAGGGCGCGTGTGGACTTGGCCAGTGCCGGCATGAATCAGGAACGAAGCAATGGTCTCGTGCTGCTGCAGGATTTCCTGAACGCGAAGCAGGTACTCCGAAAGTTCCGCCGGCGGCACGCCCACGTCCTCGACGAAGGCGATCGGCTGCGTTCCGCCGCGAAGTCCGTAAAGGCTAGGCAGCGCCACTTCGCGCAGCCGCCACAGGCGTTCGATGTCCTCGTCTTCGTGAGCCGACGTCGCCATGATCGCAAGGCGTTCGGTCCGGAAGAGCTTCGCATGAAGCTCTTCCGCGGATCGCGCGGCATCGGTCGCCGTATCCGACTCGTACTCGACCATCAGCACGGCTTCGACCGCGGCGGGGATCAAGGCAGCGACATCGGCATCCGCGCTGCGCGCCAGGGTAAGGACGCGCCGGTCGATCAGGTCGCATGCGGCGGGTTCGCTCGGCAGCGCGCGATGTGCGCCGCGGAGTGCGGCTTCCAGGCTGCTGAAACCGAGCAGCACCAAGGCACGGCCCGCGGGTAACGGCACGGTGCGAAGCGTTGCCTCCGTGAATAGCCCAAGCGTCCCTTCCGATCCGACCAGGAGGCGTGGCAAGTCGGCGTGCGTGGCGCCAAGCACATCGTTCAGGAGGTAACCGCAGCGATTGAATCGGGTGCGGGGCTGAGAGGCGGCAATCAGTTCCGCGTTCGATTCGAGGAGTGCAATCGTCGCTCCGACAATCTCCCGTGCGCGGCTGGGTTCGCCGTCAGGAGCGGAGCGCGACTCGCGGCCAAAGGCCGCTGCCTCGCCGTTGTCCAGCACGACGCGAAGTGCGGACACGTGATCTCGTGTGTAGCCGTGCCGCAGAAGACGCGACCCCGACGCGTTCGTGGCCAGCATGCCGCCGATGGTGCACTGCGCAGCGCTCGCCGGGTCCGGCGCGAAACGCCGGCCGATCCTGGCCAGCTCCGCATTCAAGGCACGCAAAACAACGCCGGGCTGCACGCGTACCGTGTCGCCGCCGACTTCAAGGATGGAGCGAAAATGGCGACTGAGATCGACGACCAGACCGCCTCCAAGCGCTTCGCCCGCGACGCCGCTGCCGGCGCCTCGCGGCACCAGGGCGATCTGATGCTCGGCGGCATAACGCACCAGCGCCTGAACGTCTTCCTCGTCCCGGGGCACCACGATGCCTCGTGGCTGGACTTGAAAGATGCTGGCGTCGGTGCTGTAGATCGCCCGAGAAAGGTCGTCGAAGAGCAACTCTCCGCGCAGGAGGCCCTTCAGATCGTCGGCCAGGCGTTCGATTTGTGGTTGGTCCATGGCCCGTCGTCCGCTGTCCGTGGCACCCCGACAGCGGACTATTTCTGCTTCAGTTCTTCGCGTCGCAGACGTTCTTGCCGATATCGCTCGCCCACGACCAGTTCATACGGCTTATATCCATCGTAGGTCGACAGGCCGCGATAGTGGGCGCCGCAGCGATAGCAAACGACTGCGTCGCCGACCCACAAGTAGAGCAAACCGTCGAACGCGGCCGAACCGATCAGCACCACCCACGCCCACCATTGCTGGTAAAGCGCATTCAGCAGGACGAAGCCCAGGCAGGCCACCGCCAGGATCGTCAGCCCCAGCCAGTGGGGAAAATCCTTCTTCTTGTACAGCTCGGCGTTGCCGCAGACCGCACAGTGCGACACGGGGTCGCCCGCCGGGACGGCGAGTTCCAGTCGGTGGTCGCACCTTGGACACTGCCACGACGGCGCGGTGGGTGCGCGATCCAGCGACGTGGGACACTGGCAGACAGGACAGGCAAAAAGGATTTTCACGGGGCCTTGTCTAGAGGAGAAAGCCGCCCTGTTGGAGCAGCTGACCGGTCAATTCACCCAGGAAACAGAAGACCACGACGACGTAGAGGATCCCAGTGGCCGATTGCGTCGAGCGGATCCGGGCCGATTGCCACGCCATCCACCCGAGGATCAACGGCAGGACGAATCCCAGTCCCCAGCGCAACGGCAACCATAACACGGCGTCACTGTCTAGAGTAAGGGACGCACGCCCGGCAGTCCAGGACCACAGGACCACGCCTGCCACGATCATGCGCAGCAGCACCGCGGCGAACAGGCCGGCGAGCAGCCGCAGCAACGGGGTGATCGACATGGCGGGCGCTACCAGGTACGAGTGGCCCATCAACATCGCGGACGTGGCGGTGCCCAGGAGTGCCGCGGAAGTCCCATCTTCCACCAGTCGCCAGATGACCGAAGGCTGACCGGCAAGCCGCGCATGATCCGAAACGATGGGCTCGCGCGCCAGCAGAGCCAGGGCGAAGCCAGGCAACAGAACATTGAGCGCGATCATCGTGCGACCCAGAGGAGCGCCCTCGAGCGACCAGACGAACGAACCGGCAAATGCAACCACCGCACCGAGAAGCAAAGCAGTCCAAAGCAGCGAATCCGCGGTCCCGGAGACAAAGACCAGGGCCGTCACCATGAGACCGAGGATAATGAGGAACTGCACACGATAGAAACGGGGCATCACCTGAGCGGGAGACAGCAACAGCAATGAGGCGGCCAGTCCACAGGCTAACCGAAGGCAGAAAATTGGAAGCATGGAGTTACCGCGACCCGTAGATCAGGGCCATCAGCTCGGCGCGGCTCGACTGGTTGGTCTGGAAGGAGCCGCGCATGGCGCTCGTGGTGCAGAGACTGTTCGCCTTGCGGATGCCGCGAATGGTCATGCAGGTATGCGTGGCTTCCAGGATGACGCCGACGCCGCGTGCATCCAGCTCGTCCATGAGGGAGTCGGCCAGCTCCTCGGTCATGCGTTCCTGCACCTGGGGACGGCGCGACAGCACCTCGACGACGCGGGCCAGCTTGCTCAGGCCGACGATCTTTCCATTGGGCAGGTAGGCGATGTGCGCTTTACCCATGAACGGAAGCAAGTGGTGCTCGCACATGCTGTCGAAACCGATGTCCTTGACCAGGACCATCTCGTCGTATTTCTGGGTGAACGTCTTCTTGAGGTAGATGCGCGGGTCCTTGTGGACGCCGGCGAACAGCTCGGCATACATCCGGCCCACGCGCGCGGGGGTTTCGCGCAGGCCCTCGCGATCGGGGTCCTCGCCGACGGCCAGCAGAATTTCCCGTACCGCCGCCTGGATTCGCTGCTCGTCAACGGCAGGCGCCCCGTTGTCCTTGGCGGCACGGCGCGATCGAGTCATGGGGTCGCTCATGGAGTCCTGCTGTTCAAACGCAGGCCTGCGAAAGGATCAAGCCCGCCGAAGTTATAGAGTGGCCACTGGCGAGAGTCAAGAACCGCGACACCGGCCAGCGTTCAACCATCGGGATCGGCGAGTAGTTCTTGCAATCGTGCGGCGAGCTCGGCGGGAAGTCGCTGGCACCAGCTGGCGTCAATGAGGCCCACGCCAATGATGTCGAGCAAGTGGACCTGATCCTTGCGACGATAGGAAGTCAACTTCATACGCACAAGCGCTTCCAAGGTCAGAACGCGTCCAACGGGCGTCGTTTCGGATTCGCTCACGTCAGGTGCTGGCAGCACGTATTCCGCGCGCACCTTTTCGCCCGCATAGACCACATGGACGGCATCGCGTGCCTTGGCTTGGGGGCCGTCCAAGAACATATCCATCCCTGCGACATGGCGCCAGACGAATCCGGCCGGCGCTAGTGCCGCTGTCACGGCGTCAAGATCGGTCCGCCGGATGAGCACGTCGACATCCTGGGTGTTGCGCACGGCACCTTCGTCAATGCGCGAGACCTGGGCAGCCACGGCATTGCCACCAACTACGGCGTAAGCAATGCCGGCCTTGTCCAGGGCAGCGGTAGCCCGCAACATGCGCTCGCGAACTCTTTCCACTGCCCGGATCATCCGTTCCCAGGAAACCTCGCCAATGGGTGACTGCGCCATGCGTTCATTGTATCGCGCCCGCCGCCACAGTGATGCATACAATCGAAGTCTATGAAGGTCCTCGTCGTCATCGCACGCGGTTTGCAATCCAGCTACGTCGGCTGCTACGGCAACGAATGGCTGGCGACGCCCACCCTCGATCGCCTGGCCGCCGAGGGCATCGTTTTCGATCAGCACCTGGCCGACCATCCCGACACCGCCGGCGCCCGCCGCAGCTGGCGCGCGGGTATCCATTGCCTCCCGGCCCTTCCCGCAGTTCCGTTAGCGAAAGAATCGGCGCATGACCTCGTGAAGTTGCTGCGCGCCGAGAAAGTCTCGACAACCTTGATCGTCGACGGCACGCATCCCCTGCCGGCCGATTTTCTCGCGGACTGGGAGCAGGTCAAACGCGTCAAGTCCACAGACGCCACGCCGCTGGAACACGCGATGGAAACGACCCAGGCCGTGTTGAAACGCCTGGCCAAGCGCGACTCGTGGCTTGTCTGGGTTGAACTGGCGACACTGCTGCCTCCGTGGCAGGTCCCGCCGAGCTTTCAGGAACGCTATTTCGCCGAGGACGAGGAGGGCGAAGTAGAGGAAGATGAGACGGACGGCGAAGACGACGAGGATATGGACGACGTTGAGGACGATGAAGCCGAGATTGACGAGGAAGGCGACGAGACCGATGAGCGCACGTTGACTCCGCTGATCGACCCGGCGCCAGGATTCGTGGAGCCGGCCGCCGACGTCACTCTGGCCCGACTTCAGCGCTCGTACGCGGGAGCGGTCGCCTTCTTCGATGCCGGCCTGGAATTGTTGCTGGAAGATCTACGCAAACGCGGCCGGTTGGACGACATGACGGTCATCGTCACGTCGGATCGAGGATTTCCGTTGGGCGAGCACGGCGTGGTCGGCGATTTCCGGCCCTGGTTGCACGATGAACTGATCCATGCCCCGCTGATCGTCCGGCTGCCGGGCGCCGCTCATGCGGGACAACGTGTCGGCTCACTGACGCAGGCTCTCGACCTGATGCCGACGCTGCTGGCCGCGTTCGACGTGCCGATACCTCCAGACATTCACGGGCACGACCTGGCACCGCTCGTCCGCGGCGAGGTCGAGCACGTCCGCGATTATGCATGTTCGGGACTGAGCATCGGCGAGCGCATCGAGTGGGCATTGCGAACGCCGGAATGGAGCTTCCTGTTGCCCATATTGCAGGCCGTGGAAGATGTGCCCCGCGTGCCGCAACTTTTTGTGAAGCCGGACGACTGTCGCGAAGTGAACAACCTGTTGCAGCACAACCAGGACCTTGCGGAGCATCTGGAACGTGTCTTGCGTGGGTTCGTCGCTGCGTCACAGGTTCCTGGCCGTCTGAACCCGCCGCCGCTGAAACGCCTGGATGGCTGAGAACGCCTCGCGCGCAAAGCGAGCCGCGTGTCACAGTGATTGCGACACGCGGCTCGTGTTGATTACTTCTTCGCTCGTTCGAGCGTCCAGACCTGAACCTTTTGTGCCTGCAGATCGCCGCAGCGCGTGACCATGGTCGTGCCGTCGGCGGAGAACCGGACGCCGATGCAATGGTCGAGGTTCGCCAGTTCTTGACCGCTGGCCACGTCCCAGAGCTTGAGCTTCTGGGCGTCGCCATCGATGCCGACCGTGGCGAGCACGTCATCCGAGACGAAGACCATATGCTGCGCCTGGACCTTGATGGTCAGCCGCTTGGCGCGTTTCTGCATGTCCCAGAGAACGACTTCGGTGCCGGCATTGGACTTGATCCCGAAGCCACCCATGCCGCCGAACGGGTTGCCGCCGCCGATGCCGCCAAGACCGGGCTGCTCGGCCGGATTGGCCGGCGGTGCCACGGGCTTCCCACCAGGGGCCGGCGCGGCCTTGCCACCGAGGCCAGGAACCGCCGGTCCGCCGAAACCGCCAACCGGAGGCTGGACGCCGCCCGGTGCTGGCAAGCCCTGAAATCCGCCGGCTACAGACTTGATGACGTTGGTCGCAAGCGCCATGCCGTTGGGCGAACCACAGTAATCGATCTGCGTCAGGGTCTTGTCCGCTACTTTTTCGTTGATCAGCGTTTCGATCAGCTTGCCGGTGGCCGGGTCATAGAGGTTGAGCAGCGAGCCGGCCTTGCCCTGGACCGCGACGGCCAGTACGGTCATGCCCGTGTCGCCGATCGACTCCTTCGGAAGCGTCAGGAACTGGACCGGCTCGATCGGGTCGGGAGCGAATGTGAAGATCGATCCGGCCTGAACGCGGTTGCCTTCGAGATTGATCGAGCGCGCTTCCTTCTTCTTTTCCACGTCGTAGAGCGAGAGCTTGGTCGAGTCCTTCGTGGTCAGTTGCACGGCCAGGAACTTGTTGTCCGGGCTCCAGACCGGGTAGCTCGCACCGCCCTTGTCCTTGGCCAGGGGCTGATAGCGGGCGACGAACTTGGCCGTGTCCACTTCCCAGATCTCGACGAACTGCATGCTCATGCCGCCAACCCCGAAACCGCCGCCGCCAAGGCCGCCCATCGGCCCCGCACCCGCCTTGCCGGTCTTCGGCAACCCGGTGACGACTTTGCCCGCGTTGCCGAACTTGCCTTCGGGACCGCCGTTGACCGCGACCAGCTTGCTATCCGGTGAGAATCGCTCGCCAAGGGCGCCATCCACGACGAACAGCTGCTTGGGCTTCTCCGGCTTGGACACATCCCACATCTGCGGCATCGGCATCATGAAGAGCAAGGGCGAAGGTGCCGCCATGTTGACGTTCGCCGACTTCAGATACTGTTCCTGGAACGTCTGACTGACGGCCAAGGACTTGCCATTGTTGGTGAAGCGATTGACTTCGCCGCCGGGGATGACCGCCAGTTCCTTGCCCGTCGCGGCATCCAGGATCCGGGTGCGATGATAGACGCCTCCGAACTGGTTATTGCCCGCTTTCTTCTCGAACTTCTCCATCACCGTCACCGCCACGATCTTGCCGTCGGGCGAGGGAACGCCAAACTTGGCCGCGTCGACCTCGAAAGCCTTCACGAGCTTGATCGGCTCCGCCTTCTCCTTGTCCGCCGCGCTGGCCGCGAAGGTCAGGCCGGCAGCCAGTAGCGTGACGGAGAACAGCTTGATTCGCAAACAGGTCATGGTGTCAATTCTCCTCGAATGAAGACTGCGGCCGTCCGGAGGACGAGGGGATGCCGCGAGCCATGGTCGTCGACATTGGGTGCAGCTCAGGGCCGCAACGCCCACACCTTGACTTCCTCGGGCGAGGCCGTGGCCAGCAGGGCTCCGTCGGGAGAGAACAGCACCTGCTGCGTGCGGCCGTGTGTGATCTCGCGCTCGGCCTTGCCGGTTTGCACGTTCCAGAGCTTGACCTTCTGATCGCTGCTTGCCACGGCCAGCGTCTTGCCGTCAGGGGCGAAGGCGAAACAGACGATGGTGTTGTCCGCGTCCTTCATCACGCGGGACTTCTTCTGGTTGACGACATCCCACAATTCCAGGGTGTTCTCCGCGGTCTGCAGCGCCAGGGCCTTGCCATCGGCACTCACCGCCAGCGAAGTCACTTCGACGTTTTCCACGAGCTTGGTCGTCTTGCCACCTGGCAGGTCCAGGATCGACAGGTCGTTGTCGCCTTCCATTTGCTTGTAGAGCAAGAAGACTCGTGAGCCGACGACGTGAGCGGCGACCAGGGTGCCGTCGTCGGGCAGCGTGTGCAACGTCGGTTCCTTCTTGCCGCGCGTGTCGTGGACAACAACGGCCTGGGCACCGCCGCCGAACGGGAAGCCGCCGATGCCGCCGAAAGCGCCCGGAAATCCCGCGCCGCCGAAGATGCCTGGCGCGGGCATCGCCGCACCGTCTTCGATGACGCCGCCGACGAGCACGACCGTCTCACCGATGCGGAAACCCTCAGCCGGGGAAACGCGTCCCTTGGCGTGCTTCCATTCGTTCTGGACGCGGAACGTGGTCAAGTCGAGCGTCTCGACGCGTACTTCCTCGGGATCGCCGGTGGCGTGGACCACGGTCAGTCCCTTGCCGTCGGGAATCACGGAACGGAAGCCGTCGCCGTGCCGAAACGACTTGAGCTTCTCGCCGGTGGCGACGTCTTGCAGGATCAACTCGTCTTCTTCGGTGTCGTGCTTGGTCAGGATCGCCATTCGCTTGCCGTCCGGCGAGAACGCCAGCGGGATGGGATGGCCCTTGTAGTGCTTCTCCTCGGCGAAGGACGCGATCAGCTTTGGCTGCGCGAATTCCTTCGGCGCCTCGTCGCCGGCGACCGGTGCGGCAGCTCGCGGATAGAAGATCAGCCCGGCGCCACCGGCGATGCCAATCGCGAGGAGCAGTCCAGCTGCGACCTTGGTCAGCAACCCGTGCCGCAGGGCCTGCTGAGCCAGTGCCGCGACCGATGCCGGTGCCGAGCCGGTCAGCGTCGCCTGTCCCAGGGCCAGAGGCACGGTCATCCGCAATGTGCTTGCAACCAGCGCCGGCGGCAATGCGACGGCAAGCCCATTGTCGGTCAGGACAGTCGCGAATGCGGCTGCCGTCAATGTCACGCCCCGGCGGGCCAGGCGGTTGCGCAGGACCTCGCGGGCGCGGGCCAGGCGGCCCTTGACGGTGCCCGACGGCCACTGGAGTTGCTGGGCCGCCTCGTCGTTGGTCATCCCTTCCAGGTAGCAAAGGACGAGCGGAGCGCGGTACTTCTGGGGGAGGCGATTCAGTTCTTCGACCAGCAGCGGCCGAAGTTCCTGACTGGCGGGAGGGAGGAGTGAGTCCTGAGGTCGCACGGTGCCGACCTGCCTTTCGTGTTTCCGTCGCCGAGCTGCACTGGAACGCGCATTGAGCGCAATGCGATAGGCAACGCCATACAGCCAGCTACCCAGCGATTGGTGCTTGCGAACCGACGCGGCCTTCCGTGCAAGCACCAGGAACGTGGCCTGGAAGACGTCCTCCGCGGCGTGCGGATCACTCAGCACGGTGCGTCCGACGCCAAGGACCATCGGACCGTGCCGATGGACCAGGGTCTCGAACGCGGCTTCTTCGCGCTGAACGAGGAAACGCTCCAGCAGGTCGGCGTCGGTGGACGCGCCCGCGCTGGCGGGCTGGACCCTGCTCCGGATGTACTCCAGGAGGCTTCCCAGACGTGCGCTGGCCATGGGCCGGGCTCTCCAAGTCTCGTTGTGCTTGCGTCTATAGTGTCATGACCCGCCGAGGTAGGTACACTTTTTTTCGCGAATCCGGAATGGAGCGCCGGCGAACCATTCCGCCACGCCGGAACCCGCTAGCTTTTTTGTTGACTTCGTTGAAGATCCGGCCATCCTGTATACAGTTCGATCCCGCCGCCGTTCCTTCCCGCCTTGCGTACATCCGCCCACTCGCTCCAACTTGAGCCGAGCCCACCATGAAACCAATGACCACGGATGATTTGACGCAGTGGCAAAGGCGAACCTTTCTCCAGGCGGGCACATTGTCCGCGCTGGGATTCGGTCTGAGCGACTGGCTGCGCCTGGGCTCTCCCGCCCAGGCCGCGCCAGGGCGAGGTGGCAATGGCAAAGCCTGCATATTGCTGTTCCTCACCGGCGGGCCCGCGCAGCAAGAGACGTTTGACCCCAAGCCGGACGCACCGGAAGGCACACGCGGGGAATTCAAGCCGATTGCGACCAGTGTCCCCGGCACACAGGTCTCCGAGCACCTGCCGATGCTCGCCCGCCTTGCGCACAAGTTCGCAATCTTGCGGTCTGTCTGGCACGGCTCGGATACCCATGGTGTCGGCGTCCACTACAACCTCACTGGACTGCCCCATACCCCACGGTCGGGCGGCGAGCCACAGCTGGACCGGCGCGATCCGCCAAGCATCGGAGCGGTGGTGCGTCAACTGCGCGGCGATCGGAATGGGCTGCCGGCGGCTGTCCAGCTGCCGCGACAGGTGGGCGATCAGAACAATGCCATGTGGGCCGGTCAGCACGCCGGGTTTATCGGACCGAAATACGATCCCCTCTTTCTCTTCGATGAGACCTGGCGTCCCGGCGATCCGCTGCCCGGCTTTAGCGCCCCGGTGGGTGTCGACTCCCAGCGGCTTGGTACTCGATCCGAGTTGCTAAGCGCAATTGAAACTACCCGACCGTCCACGGCACCGGCGGAGCGGGACTATGATCGCTTTCGGCAGCTCGCACTCGACGTGATGCGGTCCGGTCCCGCATGGAGAGCGTTCCGGTTGGACGACGAACCGCCTCTGAACCTGCGACGGTATGGAGACAACCGCTTCGGTCGCAGCTGTCTCGTTGCCCGACGTCTTGTCGAAGCCGGGGTCGGTCTGGTCACGATCCCATGGACGTTCAAGCAGTCGGAGGAGAACTTCGACACCCACAGCAAGCACTTTCCCAAAATGAAGGACAAACTGTTGCCGCCGGTGGACCGCGCGGTCTCGGCCCTCCTGGAGGACCTCGACCAGCGTGGGATGCTCGGTGATACGCTGGTCGCCTGGACCGGGGAATTCGGACGCACCCCCAAGATCAACAATAGCGGCGGCCGCGACCACTGGGGACGCGTCTACTCAACCCTGCTGGCAGGTGGTGGCGTGAAGGGTGGTCGTGCCTACGGTCGGAGCGACAAGCAAGGCGGCCTGCCGGGCGACTGCCCCGTGCATGTGTCCGACTTTTTTGCGACGATGTACCACGCTCTGGGCTACGGCCCCGAGACGCACGTGACCGACCCCAGCGGGCGACCCCATCACGTGATGAAGGGCAAGCCGGTGCTGGAGCTGTTCTAGCTCTACAGTCATTCCTTAGGCATTCGTCCTTCGTCATTAGTCATTACTCCTCAAGCCATCTCCGGGACGAACGACCACCCGCTCACTGGGCTTGATGCCGGCCACCACTTCGATCTCGGCGCCAAAGTCGCGCCCCAACTTCGCGTCTCGGTACTGGATGCGCTGTCCGCCGTCCAGGACGACGATGCGCGTCGCGCCCGAGCGTGCTGCCAGGGCCGCGGAGGGAATGAGGACTGGCACCACGGCGCGGTCGAAGCCGAATTTCACCTGGAGGTACATGCCGGGTCGCCAAGATGATGCGGGAGTGAGCTGTGCCCGAGCCCTTTTTGGATCGGCGCTTAGCGCCGCCCCGTACCGCACTACAATGAAAGGGTCGCGATTCATCCCTTGCGAGGCCCTCGCCATGCGCTCCTGGAGTTGCTTCATCGTGCTGGCTGTGTTGACGTCGTTCCTGCCGGCGCAGGACAAGAAGGAAAAGAAGCCCGAAATCGACAAGGATCAGCTGGCCGGCGTTGAAGACCGCAAGCCGGTACTCAGTGCGGATGACAACGCCAAGGAATACCGGGCTTACTGCTACCTCGTTCTGCACGCCAGCGAGGTGCCCGTCGATGCCCTGGCGAAGGTTGCCCGTAAGAACGTGACGTATGCGCAGCTCTACGAGGACCCTGGCAAGTACCGGGGCGAGCCGATCCACATCGCCGGCCGCTTGCGCCGGTTGGTCAAGATGGACGCACCCAAGGGACTGGCCAACGACGGCATCAAAACTCTGTACGAAGGCTGGATCTTCCCCGAAGACGACGGCACCAACCCGTATGCGGTCATCTTCACCGAGTTGCCCAACGGCGTGGAGACGGGCGAGAAGACGTTTTACCGCGTCACTTGCGACGCTTACTTCTTCAAGCGCTACCGCTACAAGAGCGTGAACAACGACACACGCGACGCGCCCCTGCTGATCGGCCGCACGTTCGCGCTGCAAAAGGAGAGCAAATGATCGGACGAGCGAGGGCGTGAGCCGCCCGTCTGGGGAGAATCATCCTCAGGGGGCTCACGCCCCCCGCTCGCCGGTCGTTCCGTCCATGAAGATTGGTATCGACTACGGTCGGGAACGCGTGGAGCTGGACGTTCCGGACGGCGTGCGGATCGAGGCACGGCAACCGCCGCCGGAACCGCTGTCCGATCCGGCCGCTGCCGTCCGCGCCGCCCTGGAAACGCCGCACGAATACCCCGCGCTGCGCCAGGCGCTGACGCCGGACGATCACGTCGCCATCATTGTCGACGACCGTCTGCCGCGCGTGGTCGAGCTGCTGACGCCGATCCTGGAGCATCTCGTCAGCGCCCAGGTGGAACTCGCCGCCGTAACGGTGGTATGCGCCTCGTCCGCGAACCAGGGCTGGGTGGACGACCTGCCCGAAGCGTTCGAGGAAATCCACGTCGAGATCCACGATGCGGCGGATCGTCGCAAGCTCAGCTACCTGGCCACGACCAAGCACGGTCGGCGTCTCTATCTCAATCGGACGGTGGTGGACGCCGATCAGATTGTCGTCCTCGCGGCACGCGGCTACGATCCACTGCTGGGTTACTCCGGGGCGGAAGGCGCGATCTACCCCGCCTTCAGCGACGAAGCGACGCGGAAGGAAATGCACGGCCGACTGTCGCTGACGACGCCCGGCGACGCCCACGCGCCGGTTCGCCAGGAAGCAGCCGAGGCCGCCTGGCTGATGGGCGCCCCGTTCCTGGTCCAGATCATTCCGGGCGCCGGCGATCGGATCGCGCACATCGTTGCCGGCTCGCTCGGTTCCAGCAGCGAAGGGCAGCGGCTGCTGGACGCACGCTGGCGGATCTCGGTGCCGGAACCGGTGCAGACGATCATCGCCAGCCTCAGCGGCGATCCGGCCTGGCACGACTTCGCCGACCTGGCGCGGGCCGCGGCCACGGCGGCACGGGCAGTTCAGCCCGGCGGACGCATCGTCCTGTTGTCGCGGGCCACTCCGGCGCTGGGCCCTGGCGCTGCGCTGTTGCGCCAAACCGAGGACCCCGGCCAGGCGCTGGAGTTGCTGGAAAAGGAGCCGCCGCTGGACCGGGCCGCTGCCGTCCAGTGGGCCAGCGCCGCCCAGAAGGCGCGGATTTACCTGCTCAGCGGTCTGCCCACGGAGACGGCCGAAGAGCTGTATGCCACGCCGCTGGAACGCGCCGAGCAGGTGCAGCGCCTACTCGGTCGCGACGGTTCCGTTCTGCTGCTGCCCGATGCCCACCATTCGCTCGCCGTCATCGCCGAACGAGGCTGAAAACATGGAAGAGACGATTCCCGCGGTCGAACAGACTCCCTTTCACGATGCCGCGTCCGCTGCCGGCGCCACGTTTGCGGAGGAGCACGGCTGGCTCTTACCGGCGAAGTTCATCGACTGGGTGACGGAGCATCATCGGACCCATCACTCGGCCGGCCTCTTCGACCTCTCCCATCACGGCAAGATCCAGCTGTCCGGTCCCGAAGCCGTGTCGTTCTTGCACAACCTGTGCACCAACGACGTCAAGAACCTGGCCGCCGGTACCGGCTGCGAAGCGTTCCTGACCAATGCCAAGGCCCGCATCATCGCGCACGTCTTTATCGATCACGTTGAGCGGCCCGAAGGCAACGTCCTGTGGCTGGATGCAGGACCGTTCCTGGGCGAAAAGGTCTTCAAGCATCTGGATCGCCATCTCATCAGCGAGCAGGTCGAGCTAGCCGACCGCACGCGTGACTTTGCCCAGCTGCACCTGGCCGGATCGAAGGCGAAGGACATGCTCGACAAGGCGCTGGGTGAACCTCTGCCGGAGCTGGCGCCCCTGAAACACGTCTTCCGCAAGTTTGCGGACGGCGAGCCAAGCCAGGTCCGCCGTCACGATCCGCTGGGGCTGCCGGGCTTCGACATCGTCTGTCCCGCGGCGCAAGCAGCGTCGGTCTGGCAGAAGCTAACGGACGCCGGCGCTCAGCCGGCGGGGCGCGAGGCGTACCACCTGCTGCGTATCGAGGGCGGCACGCCGATCTACGGCATCGACATGGACGAGGAGCGCTTCGTGGTGGAAGTGAACCGCATCCCGCAGGCGATCTGCTACACCAAGGGCTGCTACCTGGGGCAGGAGCCGATCGTGATGGCGCGCGACCGGGGCCACGTCAATCGCAAGCTGGTTGGATTGAAGGTTGCCGGCGCCATGCCGATTGCGGCGGGCAGCAAGGTGTGGCGCAACGGCCTGGAAGTCGGGCAGGTCACGTCGGCCGCGTTCTCGCCGGACCTCGGTTCGCTGGGGCTGGCTTACGTCCGCCGCGGCAACGACGAGCCAGGCACGACACTGGAGATTCAGGAACTGCCGCCACCGGAGGGCTCCGGCGTCGCGGTCATGCTGCCCGCCCGTGCGGCGGTGGTGGCGCCGTTGCCGTTTCCGCGGGAGGCATGATTCTTCAGTGCTGCTTCCCGGGGGAGGATCCACCTAAGGTCTGTAGCCGCAGGCTTCAGCCTGCGGAGTAAAGTCTACCACCGCTGCGACGCCATTCCGCAGGCTGAAGCCTGCGGCTACAGACGGTTTGCCATTGCGCAGGCTACAGACTGCTCGTGTGAGGCACCGATGTGGCATTTGCCGAATTGGTCCAGATCGGCAGGACCTCCAAGTCTGCCGCCGTAACATCATGGATCATGGTTTCGCCAGGAGTTCCGCGCAGGCGATGCTGTTGAACAATGCGTGCATCACCATCGACGGGATGAGGCTCTGGGTCCGGTAGGACAGCCAGCCCAGGTACAGTCCGAGCGCGAACAGGGGAATCGGCGTCGGCCAGTTGGGATGGACCAACGCGAACAGCAGCGCGCTGGCGCAGATGCCGCCCGCCACCGTGGACTGCCACGCCACACGAACCCACAGGTAACCGAACAGTGCCACCAACGCGAAGACCATGGGTTGCAATTCCAGCTGCAGCGCGGACCAGTCGTCCAGCCGCATCGCATCCTGAATCGTGTCCATCCGGGCCGCCACCGCGATCAAGACACAAAAGCCCATGATCACGTCGGCTCCGGTCGGCAATACAGTGGCCCAGCGCAGAAGGACGCCGCGGAACATCAGTTCCTCCATGATCGGCGCCGCCACGATGGCAGTGAAGAAGACCAGCCCCCATTCCACCGGCAGCGGGTTTCCCTTCACCAGTTCCTCGAGCATGTGCGGTTCCGGCGGTCCCTCCAACCAGTGCTTGTAGGCGACCGAGACCAGTTCATTCAGGGCAAGCACGAGCGGCGTCACGCTCGCCCAGCTCAGGACGCCGATCAGGACGTTGAACCCGGCTCGATGCGTCGTCAGTCCGAGCTGATAGGGACGCGTGCCGCTGGCCGCGCGGAGCAACAGCAGGATGCCGGCCAGTTGCAAGGGAAACGACACGACCATGGACCACAGACCGACGCGGTTGGCGGCGTCGCCTTTGGCCGACTCGAAGTTGGCGAGGGAGTCGGGCCCGTAAATCTGCACCAGCAGTCCCGAGGCGACCAGAAAACTGCCGGCAAACGCCTGTGCAAGTATGTGCACCGCGGCGACGCCAAAGAGTTCGTATCCGGTCCAGGGCACATCGCGCTGCCTTTGCGGCGGCAACAAGTGCACGCCGAACCGACGCAGGGTGAAAGCGACGCCGGCGGTAACCAAGGCGCCCAGCAGCGCGCAAACGCTCCAGAAGAAGAACCCGAAGAAGAGTTGGTCCGGCTCGGGGTCGTTCAGCATGCGGACAAGTTCTTCCACGAAGCACCACGCAAAGGAGGGGACAACGATCCGAATGGAACGCGGAGCTGGCGCCACGCAGTCCGCGTGGCGCCAGCTCCGCGTTCCATTCGGCGCTTGGCCACGCCGCACCGATCATTTCATCCTACCCGCCACCTGCATCCTCGGATAGATTCACACACAATGAGCACCATCCTCGACACCATCGTCGCCAGCAAGCAGCTTGAAGTGGAGCAGGCCCGCGCTCGCGTCTCCGAGGCCGAGCTGGAACGCCGGCTTGCCGATGCACCGCCCTTGCGCGACTTCCGTGCGGCGCTGGAAACGCGCGGCGAAATCCAGGTCATCGCCGAGGTCAAGAAGGCATCGCCGTCGGCCGGCGTCATCCGTGCCGACTTCGATCCGATCGCCATCGCCCGGACCTACGAAGCCCATGGCGCGGCCTGCATCAGCGTGCTGACCGATGCGCCGTACTTCCAGGGCAGCCTCGAATACCTGAAGGCCATTCGTGCTGTCGTGCGGCCGCCGCTGTTACGCAAGGACTTCATTCTGCACCGCTATCAACTGCTGGAAGCACGGCTGGCCGGCGCCGATGCGGTGCTGTTCATCGCGGAAATCCTCGATGATGCCAAGCTGAAGCGACTGCTGCGTCAGGCCCGCGAGCTGGGCATGGAAGCATTGGTTGAGATCCACGATGCGGAGAACCTCTCGCGCGTGATTGCCGCCGGCGCCCGGCTTGTCGGCATCAACAACCGGGACCTGCGCACCTTTGTCACCCGCCTGGAACACACGCTGGAGCTGTTGCCGCGCGTGCCCAGGGAATGCAGCGTCGTGAGCGAAAGCGGTATTCGCACGCGTGCCGACGTCGTCCGGCTTCAAGACGCCGGCGTCCGGGCCGTGCTGGTCGGCGAGACGCTGATGGCGTCGCCCGACATCGGCGCTAGGCTGGACGAATTGCGTGGCCGGGCGGCGCCTCGACCGGCATGAGGATGACGTCCTCCGCCTCCTCGGCAAGAGGCGCAGGCGCTGCGCGAGGCCTTCCCATCCGATGCCATTGCCAGCCCGCCCAGGCCCACAGGAACATGCACAGATAGGTGTCCCACGGCTGACCGGGCGGGTCCACGAACAGGTGCGTCGAGATCCGCAGGGGGGCCGGCGCCCATTTTGAGGGCGTGCTGACCGTGTTTCCACCAACCGCCTGCCAGGACACGGTCACGTCGAATGCGGGGTCGTTGGTCCAGGGCCCGGTGATCGACGCGGCCAGGCCGATGGCGTTGAAGAAGTGCTCGATGATGATCAGCAGCAACACCACGTTGGGCACGACGCGATTGAGGACCAGGATGTTGCGGTGCTTCGCCTGGAGCAACGGCACCTCGGAGGGGTATTCCGTCGGCACGTTTGGACCGTAGTATGCCGCCAGGTCCTCACCCACCTGTCGAGATGAGAGCGGCACCACCGCCACCATGATCGGGTCCAGGTAGCGACGGGGCTCGGTCAACAACACGAAGACCGGCAGCGCCGACAGGAGGATGTCGTAGTACATGAAGTGAAAGCAGTTCATCCAGCCCGCCAGAAGCAAAAACGCGGCAATCGGACCAGTCGTCTCGCGGGCTTGCTTGGGCCGCATCACCACCATCATCAGCGTGATTTCCAGCACGGCCACCCACAGGCCCCAGCCCACGATGGTCGCGTCGATCCGGTCACGCTGGTAGTACGACTGCGAAAAATCGAGCAGGAATCGGCGCGGGATGCTGAGCAAATCGCGACTCAGGAAGACCCAGTTCTGATCGACGTTGTACGTCCGTGTCGCCTCCGGGCCGATCTGGAGCCAGTGCAGCCAGCTGTCGAAGCCGACGAACGGTAAGGTCAGCGCTGCCAGGCCCGCACCGGTCGCCAGCATCGAGAAGCAGAAGCGGAACCGGCCGGTGACGAACGGGATCCAGAAGAACGCAGCCGCCCAGACCGGCTTGAAGGCGAGCAGCCCCCAGACGACGCCGCCGACGATCGGGTGGCCACGTACCAATAGCGCCCAGCCCCAAACCAGGAGGAACAAGGTCAACGGCGGGTTCTGCCCCAGGTGATGGGCGCCCTTGAAACCTGGATACAGGAGCACCAGCACGGTCGCCAGCGGCCACCAGAAGCGGCCTCGCGACATGTACGACACCGCCAGGCCGGTCCCCAGCGCCCATACCAGGCACAGCACCTGGTTGACGCGATAGGCGGGCTTCGGACTCATCACCGCCAGCGGCCCCATGTAAAACGCATTGATCGGCGGGTAGAGCGGTCCGCCCAGGCGGCGTTCGATGGCGTTGTCGAGCTTCGGTTTCGTCCATTCCAGTTCGCTGCAGACCGCGATGGTCGCGATGGCATCCAGTCCATGACCGGCGGTGAGCGGCGAAACGCACGAGCCCACGGTTTCTGCGGCGGCACGGTTGTCGTTGCCGGTGCCCATGACCCAGCTCATGAGCTTCTGATGGTCGCGGGTGCCGCGGTCCTCGGGCTTGCGCTCTTCGTCGGGCGTTTCATCCTCGTAGGGCAGCGCGGCGATGAGCACTTCACGCTGCACGTTGCGGTTGAACAGGTGCTTGCCGTGGCCCTGCACGAGCATGGCGCCCATCAGCCACTGGCCGCCGAAGTCGATGGTGACGTGCCCCTCGTTGCCGTCCACTCGTCCGGCCTTGCCGCGGTTCTCTCCCTGCGGTCCAGCGCCGAAGGCGACCCAGGCGTAGTGCAGCGACAGTGCCAGCGCCCCCAGGCAGACGAGCCACGACACGACATAGCGCGTGATCCAGTGGGAGACAACCCACCAGAGCCAGGCCCAGAAGTCCTCGACCGCGTTGTCGCCGAGAATGGTCCGGACGAGGTGAATGAAGAGGGAAAACATGGGGAAACGGTCCACGCGGCACAACGGCAATGACTGATAGAATGAAGACGGCGCGATTGTACCAATTCCCGGCCGGAGTGCAGCCGTGAAAGTCGATGTGCCGTTGCTCGACAAGGTCCGGCACTGGCTAAGTACGCGAGATTTCCTGCCGGGCGGCACGGTCGTCGCCGTGAGCGGCGGCCCTGACAGTGTCGCCTTGCTGCGAGCGCTGCTGGCGCTGGGCGTTGGCCCGCTCGTCGTCGCCCATCTCAACCATCAGCTGCGCGGCGCGGAAAGCGATGGCGACGAGCAGTTTGTCCGCGACCGGTGCGCCGGCCTGACGCTGCGCTGCGAACGGCTCGACGTGGCAGCCCAGGCACGAGTGGAAGGCGCGAACCTGGAAGCCGTCGCCCGCCGCCTTCGCTATCGCTGGCTGGTCGGGATTGCCCAGGAGACCGGCAGCCGCTGGATTGCCACCGGCCACAACGCCGGCGACCAGGCCGAAACCGTCCTGCACCGTCTACTGCGTGGCTCGGGCCTGCAAGGGCTGCGTGGCATCGCTCCGCAGCGCGAGGCTGCACCGGGCATCACCATCGTGCGTCCGTTGCTGGAAGTGCCGCGTTCCGAGGTCATCGCTTACCTCGAGTCGGAGGCACAGACGTATCGCCAGGACAGCAGCAATGCCGATCGGCGCTTCATGCGCAACCGCATCCGCCACGAGCTGCTGCCGCTCTTGGAGGAGCACTACAATCCTGCCGTGGCCCGCATTCTCTGCCGGCTGGCGACGCAGGCCGAGGAGATCTGCCGCGAGACGGAGGGCCGCATCGCCGTGCTGCTCGCCGAAGTCGAGCGCCCCCGGGCGGGTCCGCTCTTGATCTTCGACCGCGAGCGGTTGGCATGTGCCGCCCGGCACCAGGTTCGCGGCCTCTTTCGCCACGTCTGGCATCGCGAAGGCTGGCCGATGGGCGAAATGAGCTTTGCCCACTGGGACCGGCTGGCGGGACTGACCCACGGCGAGGATCGCGGCATCGACCTGCCCGGCGGCGTGCGTGCGACGCGCCAAGAACGGGTAGTCCAGCTCTCGCGAGCTTGATAAGATCGTTCGTGCGTGGTTTTCCGTGTTGGTAGACTAGGGCCTGTCCGATGAAAGCGTCCACACCTGTAGCCGCAGGCTTCAGCCTGCGGAAGGGCGTTTGCCACCGCTGGGACACCTCTCCGCAGGCTGAAGCCTGCGGCTACAGAGCGAAGCCCGATTCGTCGGACCGACCCTAGCACGGCATGGCTCTCAGACAAAGAATGACCATTCCTATCCCTACAGAACTTGAGCAGGCACTCCTGGACAGGGCACAAACGCTCCAGATAAGCCCAGAAGACCTGGTCCGAAATGCGCTGCGCTGGTACTTGGAGATCGGAACGGCAGTACGGGACGAATTGGATGCCTGGCAAGAGATACGGGAAGAGGCTCTACGATTAGTGGAGGAGCCCCCGGCTTGAATCACGGCGATGTGCACTGGGTCAACCTCCCGGATCGAGGAGGCCACGAGCAGAGGGGAACGCGGCCAGCAATCATCTGGCAAGACACCGCTGCCTTCTCACGCCTTCCCACGGTGCTACTCGTGCCCCTAACCGGCCAGCTTGACGCGGCTCGGTTGGGAGCATCGGTGCTGATCCAGCCGTCTGCTCTGAATGGCCTGAGCAGCCATCGCTCGCTCTCGTTTTCCAGCTGGGCGCTTGTGACGTACGACGCGTCGGGCAGCGATTAGGCCGGCTCAGCGATGCCGATCTGGCCGTCATTCGAGATCCGGCAATCAAGCTGCAAGGTCTTGCTTGAGCGAGAAGCTGCAATCGTCAGTTCACCTGTGTGCAAAGGACAATCTCCTTATGACTCTGCGTCCCGTTCGCCGGGCCTTGCTAAGCGTCAGTGACAAGACCGGACTGGTCGACATGGCCCGGGCCCTGCAGCACTTCAACATCGAGCTGATCTCGACCGGCCACACGCGCAAGACGCTGACCGAGGCCGGCCTGCAAGTGAAGGACATCGCCGAGGTGACCGGCTTCCCCGAGATGCTGGGCGGCCGGGTCAAGACGCTGCATCCCAAGATCCACGGCGGCATCCTGGCGGTACGCGACAATGCCGAGCACATGAAAACGCTCGAAGCGCAAGGGATCGGCCCGATCGACATGGTCGTCTGCAATCTGTATCCTTTCCAGGCCACCGTGTCGCGCCAGGGCAGCACGCACGAGGAGATCGTCGAGAACATCGATATCGGCGGGCCGAGCATGATCCGGGCCGCGGCCAAGAACTATCACGACGTTGCCGTCGTTAGCGATCCCGGCCAGTACCACGGTGTGGTCGCCGAACTGCGGGCCAATGACGGATCCCTGTCGCTGGAAACGCGCGAACAGCTCGCCGGCGAGGCATTCAGTCTGACCGCCGGTTACGACAGTGCCATCAGTGCGTACTTCGTCTCGCGGCTCGAGAAGGAAGCCACGACGGGCCACAACCCGTTCATCAATCGCTGGCTGGGGAGCTCCGGCTTCTACCATCGCGGCGCCCAGTTGCCGTCGAACCTGAGCTTGTACATGGAACGCCGGATGCAGCTGCGGTACGGCGAAAACCCGCACCAGCAGGCGGCGTTCTACATCCAGCCGGGCATCACGCGGCCGTGCGTCGCCACCGCGGAGTCGCTGCACGGCAAGGAGCTGTCGTTCAACAACCTGCTCGACCTCGATAGCGCGCTCAATCTCGCCCGCGACTTCGAGGAGCCAGCCGCGGTGGTCATCAAGCACAACAACCCCTGCGGCGCTGCCGTCGGCTTGACGCTGGAAGAAGCATTTCGCCGCGCCTACGAGGGCGATCCGCTGAGCGCCTATGGCGGCGTCATCGCGTTCAATCGCGAAGTCGATGAAGCGACGGCCACGCAGCTGACGGAGCCGAAGCGGTTCGTCGAGTGCGTCATCGCACCGGAGTTCAGCGACGAGGCGTTCGACCTGCTCACCACCCGGCCCACCTGGAAGAAGAGCGTGCGGCTGTTGCGGACCGGTGAACTGACCAACGACCCGGCGCGGGCGCATGCCCTGGATTTCCGCTGCATCGATGGCGGCTTCCTCGTCGAGTCGCGCGACAGCTCCGCCGACGATTTCAAGGACCTGAAAGTCGTGACCAAGCGTAAGCCCACGGAGGCAGAACTGGCCGACCTGCGCTTCGCCTGGCTGGTGTGCAAGCACGTCAAGAGCAACGCGATCGTGTTGGTGAAGGATCGCATGGTCGTCGGCGTCGGCGCGGGCCAGATGAGCCGGGTCGATTCAACGCACATGGCGGTCCGCAAAGCCGGCGACCGCAGCAAGGGTTCCGCACTGGCGTCGGACGCGTTCTTCCCATTCCGGGACAACATCGATGAGGCTGCAAAGGCTGGGGTGACCGCCATCGTGCAGCCCGGCGGCTCGATGCGCGATCAGGATTCGATCGACGCCTGCGATGAACACGGCATCGCGATGGTTTTGACGGGAATCCGCCACTTCCGGCATTGAAAAATAGATTCACCACAAAGAGCACAGAGAACACAAAGAAAACACAAAGCAAATCGGAAAAATGCAAGTTGTGATCGGCACCTTCCATGGTCTTTCTTTGTGTTTTCTTTGTGTTCTCTGTGCTCTTTGTAGTGGTTCTTGTCTTCACTCTTCTTCAATCCGCGTCGCGTAGAACCCCGCCTCGCGGTCCTGCAGCTTCGATGAACCCGACAGGATCAACCCGGTGCCGGTGAACAGCCAGCCCTGAAAGACTTGTTCGGTCCGCGGGAACTTGATCGCGAACAAGATCGAGTGCTTCTGCTGGCCGATTTTCCCATAAACGTCGTACTTGGCCCCGTCACGGTCGGAGAAGTAGGTGCCGACCACTTCGCCGTCTTCCTTCACCTTGAGTTCGAGAACGCCGGAGCGCCGGCCGTCGTCGTGAAGCTTGAAACGGCCGTTGAAGAAGCGAGTCTCGAACGTCTCCCCGATGACGAACTTGGCGCCCTTCTTCGGCGTTGCCTCGGGCAGCGGCTTCGTCAGGAGAAACAGCTTTGCCTTGCCAATCGGCTCGACGTAGGTGGCGCCGTCTTCCTTGACGACGAAGCGCAGATCGCCGCCGACCTTCTCCGGCACGATCTGTCCCATGTCGAGACTGATGCGGAAGCCATCGAAGAGGATGACGTTGTTTCCGGACGCGGAGACGGTGCGTTCCGTGCCGGCACGGTAGGTGACGTAGCGATCGATGAGCAGAATCGGCACTAACGTCTTGTCTTCGTCATTGAGGCGCTTGCGGGCCGATTGCACGAGCAGCTTGGTGAAGCAGCCGTCGTTGGTCTGCACCACCACCAGCGCCGCCTGGACGCCCGGCAACACATTCGAGTGTTCGACAATCTGCTCGGTGGTGAGCTGCTTGAGCTCCTTCACGTCCTTGGCCTCGGGCACCTTGGCCAGGACGCTGTTCGTGTAGTAATCAAATGCATCCGCCCGCAACGCCGCGGGCAGAGCGAAGAGCATCGTGACGACGAGGGACCAGCGGAACATACGAAGCCTCCGATGAAACCATCTTTCCCGCGGTTTAGAGTGATCCAACCCCTGGCGCGTTCCCGCAATTCGCCGCTCGTGGCTCGCGTCGTCGGCCGGCGGCCTGTCGCCGGGCGGAGCACTGGATCGCCCGATTCTAACACGGCCGCCTTCCTCGGGCCGGCAGTTTATTGACAGTCTCGTTTCGCCCGCATAAGATCGAACCGAGTAGGCATTTAAGGAGCCGCGTAACAATAAGTTGAACAATGGCAAGTAGGACGGATTTCCAATCCGTCCAGAGAAAACCGGACGGATTGGAAATCCGTCCTACAGGAATTGCACAAGTGATTCTTGCGCGGCTCCTAAGCCTGCTCCACAGACTGATTCGCCTTGTCCCTGGCGCAGTGAAACGGGGACCTGGAAGCCGGGGTTTCCGCTTTCAGGTCCCCGCTCGACTTTTGCCGACGCTTGCCGCCTTCCCGCGGAGAACTCACGCCATGCTGCGACTCGACGCCGACAAAGCCGCCTCCTTCTGCGATGGCCTCACCCGCCGCGATTTCCTCCATGCCGGGGCGCTGTCGGCCCTGGGATTGACGCTGCCGGAGTATCTGGCCGCCGCACCACAAGCGGCGAAAGACAAGGACGTCAACTGCATCATGCTCTTTCTGGTCGGCGGGCCCAGCCACATCGACACCTGGGACCCCAAGCCCAAGGCGCCGGCCGAGGTGCGCGGCCCATTTCAGCCGATCGCGACCAACGTCAACGGCATGCAGATCAGCGAGATCTTCCCCAAGATGGCGAAGCATGCCGACAAGATCTCGCTGGTGCGCAGCGTCTACCACACGGCGACGGCAGTCCACGACACCGGCCACCAGATGATGCAGACGGGCCGGCTCTTCTCCGGCGGCGTCGAGCATCCGCATGCCGGCTGCGTCCTCGGCTACATGAAGAAGCAGCGCGGCGAAGTGCCGGCCCACGTGCTGATGCCGCGGCCCATCGGGCGTACCGGCGGCAACCTGCCCCACGGCCAGAACGCCGGCTACCTCGGCAAGCAGCACGATCCATTCGTCCTCAATGCCGATCCATCGGATCCGAAGTTCAAGGTGCCCGACCTGCTGCCGCCGGAGTACATCTCCGCCATCCGTGCGGAACGCCGGCAGAAGCTGCGCGATGCCGTTGATGGCGCTCTCGATACCTTCGAGAAGAACGCCCAGGCCAAGCAGCTCGACGATAACTTCAACCTGGCCTATCGCCTCATGTCCAGCCCGCAGGCCCGTGAGGCGTTCGACCTGGACAAGGAGCCGGCCAAGGTGCGCGACGCATATGGTCGAACGCGTTTCGGCCAGTGCTGCCTGATGGCACGTCGCTTGATCGAACGCGGCGTGCGCTTCGTGACCGTCAACATGTTCGAGACGGTCTTCGACGAGATCACCTGGGACATCCACGGCTCCAAGCCCTTCACCGACATTGCCGAGATGTCGCGGCTGGTGGCGCCGAACTTCGACCAGGCGTTCAGCGTCCTGCTCGAAGACCTGAAGGACCGCGGCCTGCTGGACAACACGATTGTGACGGCCCTCGGCGAATTCGGCCGCACGCCAAAGGTGAACCCCGCCGGCGGTCGCGACCATCATCCGGGCGTCTGGACGATCCTCATGGGCGGCGGCCCGATCCAGGGCGGCCGCGTGATCGGCGAGTCGGACGAGCTGGGCTACATCCCGAAGACTCGGCCCGTGACGCCAGGCGAGGTCGCGGCAACCTTGTTCCAAGGTTTGGGCCTCGACCCGCACCACGAACTGCCGGGACCGCAGAATCGGCCGTTGCCGCTGGTCGAGTATGGCGTGCAGCCGATCAAGGAGCTGTTCTAATGCTTCGCGGAAATGCCTTGCTTCAGGAGCCCGAGGGCAAGCAAGGGTTGGCGTCATCCCGGATTTGAGAGAGGTGGCGCATTGTCGCCATGTCAATTCGTCGGCCGAGGAACTCCGGTCGTTCACGCTCCCGGCTCGCTCGGATCGGTCAACGCGGCCGGAACTTCAGTCGCACCAGGACGCGCCGTCCCGTCAGGACCTCCACCTTCTCTACCTTCTCCACCTGTGGATGCCGTGCGAACGCAGAGCCCAGGCGTGCCGCCAGGTCGCTGTCGAGCAGCTGCACGCGGTCGGGCAAGCTGGAGAGGTACTGCACCTCGGTGAGGAACTCCTCGCGATCCTTGCCCGGCGGGGAGTCGCAGGCAATGTCGGCAAACGTGATGGCGTGGTGATCCCGCGAGCGAAGCCAGTCGCGTGCTTGCCCGCCCAGGACAATCAAGCCGAATAGGAACAGGCCAACGCCCACGATGGGCGCCGACAGCAGCAAAGCGTGCTTGAAGATGGAGAAACCGAAGCCGGCGCCGGTCCGTGGCATGAGGCGATCCTCCCGGATCCCGAATGCCATTAACTTAGGCGAGATCCCAGTGGCACGGACATTTCTGTCCGTGCAGTTTCACGATTGCACGGACAGAAATGTCCGTGCCACTGGGAAATTCATGCTTCTCGCCAAAGTTAATGGCATCCTTCCGAATGCCTCTTTACCACACGGCGATTTCCAGCTCCAGATCGACCGAGAAGCGTTCCTTCACTCGTGTGCGCACCAGGTCGATGAGGCGACGCACGTCACGGGGCGTGGCGCCGGCATGCGCCACGATGAAGTTGGCGTTGCGATCGGACACTTCGGCGCCGCCCACGCGGGTCTTCACCATGCCGGCCTGCTCGATCAGCTGGGCGGCATTGAGGCCGCGCGGGTTCTTGAAGATGCGGCCGGCGGCCTGAAATGTCAGTGGCTGGCTCGCCTTTCGTTGAATCCACGCCCGGCGCATCCGCTTGACGATGGCCTCCGCATCGTCGGGATCCAGCTCGAACTCGGCGCCCAGGATCACCGGATCGTCCAGGTTGCTCGTGCGGTCGGCGAAACGCAGTTCATCGCGCTGGCGCGTATAAACTTCGCCCCGTTCATCCATGACTTCGACGCTGCGGACGTACTGGCCGATCTCGCCGGAGCGGTCGCCGGCATTGCAGCGCAAGGCGCCGCCGACGTTGCCGGGAATTCCCACCAGCGATTCGAAACCGGCCAGTCCGTGGCGGGCAGCACTGGAGATCACGGCAGAGAGCGTTGCCCCGGTGCCCGCGTTCACGCGTCGGTCCGTCACGCGGATCTCGGTGAAGGCCGGCTCGCTGAGGCGCAGCACGGCGCCCCGCACGCCTTCCTCGCGCACCAGGACGTTGCAGCCGCCACCGAGGACGTGCAGGGCAATGCCATCCTGGTAGCAGCGCTTGACCACTGCAGCCAGTTCGGCGCGGGAACGCGGCTGCGCGAGGAAATCGGCCGGGCCGCCCAGCTTGAAGTATGTGTGGGGTGCCAGCGGCTCGTTCACCTTGACGAATTCAGCAAAGTCTTCCAGACCAGGCATAGCGTCGGTTCACTCGGGACGGTTGGCCACGGCCGACAGGGCTCCATAACTTACTGTTATACTTGTCGCGGGGCGAACGCCGATACCCGAAAGCCGGCATGGTCCAAAAAGGGGGCAGGCATGAATGCCATTAACTTAAGGCGAGCGGGGCGTGTAAACGCCCCGGTTTTGGTCTCTCAACCGGGGCGTGTAAACGCCCCGCTCGCCTTAAGTTAATGGCATTCGGGGCAGGCATGCTTTGTAGAAAACCGCCCTTTCGTGGCGAGCCGGGAGCGTGAGCGACCGGAGTTCTTCAAGGTCTCGAAAAACTCCGGTCGCTCACGCTCCCGGCTCGCCGAGGATTTCGGGGTTTTCTACAAAGCAGGTCCGGCACCATTGTGCGCAGCACCCTTCGGGCCGTTCCGGCAACGGTGCCGGACTTGCTCTGTAGAAAACCGCGCTTTGAGGCATCGTACGGTTGCGGCCGGCACAGCCGGCCCTACAAAAACTTAGTACCGCCCCGCCCCACAAGGGGTCTGAATTCGTGG
>JAIEMG010000319.1 GCA_019752375.1 Gemmataceae bacterium
TTGCGTGAAAAGATCAAGTTGGTTGCGCTGTACTACTAAAACTGCCGCTGGAGAAGTTCGACGCGTTCAGCCGCACGACGCCGTTGCTGGTCAATGTCCGGCCCTCGGGCCAGTTCCAGATGGAAGAACTTTTCGAGGCCGGCGGAATTCCCGCGGTAATGCAGGAGTTGGCTCCCTTGCTGCACCTCGACTGCCCGACCGTGACGGGACTGAACATCGGCGCGAACATCGAAAAGGCGAAGGTGGCCCGCCGTGACGTGATTCGCCCGCTGGCCGATCCGCTGGCCGCGCAGGGGGGCACCGCGGTGCTGCACGGCAACCTGTGTCCGCGGGGCGCCGTCATCAAGCAGTCGGCCGCATCCCCGCACCTGCTCACGCATCGTGGCCGCGCCGTCGTCTTCCGCAACCAGGACGACCTGGAAGCCCGCATCGACCTCCCGGGCCTGGACGTCGGCCCGGAGGACGTGATCGTCCTGCAGAACGTCGGCCCGCGCGGCGGCCCCGGCATGCCGGAATGGGGCTCGATCGCGATGCCACGCAGGCTCCTCGACGCCGGTGTCCGCGACATGGTGCGCATTTCCGACGCGCGGATGAGCGGCACCGCCAGCGGCACGGTGGTCCTGCACGTCTGTCCCGAGGCTGCCGTCGGCGGTCCGCTGGGACTCGTGCGCAACGGCGACCTGATTGAACTGGACGTGCCCCACCGGACGCTGAACGTGCTCTTGTCCGACGACGAGCTGGCGCGGCGACGAGCGGACTGGCAGGCGCCGGTTCCGCAGTTCACACGCGGCTACGGCCGGCTGTATGTGGAGCACGTGCTTCAGGCGGATGACGGGTGCGACTTCGACTTTTGTCGCGGCACGGCGTGATGGTAAACTGAAGTGGTAAGCGCGAGCGAACACGTTCCTCCAATGAGGAAGAAACGATGGGCGAGGCCATGTCCGCCACCTATGTCGATGGCGTGTTCAAGCCCGATAAACCCCTCAACCTGCCAGCGGGGACGCGCGTGCGGCTCGTCATGTTCGATGTTGCCCCCGCGTTGTCCCCCGAAGAACGTCAGCGGGCACTGGAGGACTTCAACCGGGTCTGCGACACGTTGAGCATTGACCTCAGAGGCGAACGGCTGACGCGAGACCAGCTTAATGAACGCCGTTGACACGAATGTCCTCATTTACCGTCTCGATCAGGGTGAGCCTGCTAAACGGCTTCAGGCCATCCACTTGATTGACCAGCTGCTCGCAGATCCAACGCCCACTCTCTTGCTCTGGCAGGTCCTGGGCGAACTGTTACGCTGCCTTCAAACCTGGCGGGAGCAGGCACGGATCCCTCACTCGGGGCCAACCATTTATTTGCAGGCAACTCTTCGACTCTTCCCGCTGAAACTTCCCAACCAACAAGTGTTCGACCGCGCCCTCGACCTTGCCGATCGCTACAGTCTCTCGCACTGGGATAGCATGCTTTTGGGCGCCTGCATCGAAGCCAAGGTCGATACGCTGTTTACCGAAGACATGGGCGCACCGCGACAAATCGACAGCGTGCAACTCGTCAACCCGTTCATCTGAAGACTGGCACTCGTCGCATGGGCCGCATCTACTACAAGGGCATCCAGCTCGAACAGATTCGCAGCTTCTGCCGGGTCGCCCGGCTGGGAAGCTTCGCGGCCGTTGCAGTGGAACTCGGCCTGTCGGCGCCGACGGTTTGGCGGCAGGTCCGCGCCCTGGAACGCGAGTGCAAGGCGCCGCTGCTGGCGCGCAAGGGCCGCAACGTGCAGCTCACCCGCGAAGGCCAGCTCGCGCTCGAGCTTCTCGAACCGCATCTGTGCGGCATCGACAGCGTTCGCGACCTGCTGCACGAGAAGATCGCCGACCTGCCGCGGCAGCTAACCGTCGCGTCCACCGCCCTGCTGTTCAACGAGCTGCTGACCGAACCGCTGCGTCAGTTTGTCGCCGCAGAACCGGACGTGCGGCTGTCGCTGCTGAGCGAGCCGGCGGACCTGTCTTTGCGGCGCGTCCAGGCCGGCGACGCGGACGTCGGCATCGTCACCTACCTGCCGGACGAGCCGCGCGACGCGCAACTCGTCTACGAACACCTGTTCGAGATGCCCTGGCTGCTGGCCGCCGCGGAGGGGCATGCACTGAGCCGCAAACGGCAACTGAAACTCGCCGACTTGACCGAATGGCCTTGGATCATGCCCGCGGAAGAGACGCAGCCGCGCCGCCATCTCGAGGACGTCCTGCGGCGCGAGGGACTGCGTGAGCGCATTCACATCGTCCTGGAGAGCCGGACGTTCGCACTGACGCAGACCTACGTCCGCCTGGGCCTGGGCATCACCTTCTGGTACGGCGCCGACCCGCGCCATCCGCCCGAGGGCCTGTGGATGCGGCCGGCTACGCAGTGGTTTGGCGCCATGCCCGTGGCCATTGTTGCCCGCAAGGGACGGCATCAGCCGCCGCAGGTCGAGAGGTTCATTCGCATCGTCCGGGACGCGCTGGCCAAGCAGGTGTCCTGAATGGGCGCCACCGCGCCCGGCCAGCCCGCCCCCTGAAACGCCGTCGCTGATCCGTCCATTCGCTCGGGAAGCAGGACCACCACTCTCTGGGATGACCAGGCCAGTTCGGCATCCGCACTGACAGGGCCTTCTTCATCAGCCAGTTCGTAGCCGACAACCGGGAGAGGCAACGACTTGGTGGCACAACTGCGTATGAACTCCCGACATCGTTCATTGCAGTAGCTCAGAAGCTCCTCCAATTCTGCCTTGCTCCCCTTGGTCGGCGTCTCTTTGACCTTCTTCTTGGCGGCTGTCTCGTTGGCCCCGTCCCCTTCCTCGAAGAAGGCCAGGTCCGACCGCTGGACGGTGCCGACGAGGACCGCACGGTCCAGAGTTGTCATCGCAGTATCTCCTGGATCATGCTTGTGGGGGCCAGATGACGGGGCCGGGCACACCCATGCCATCGGTCGTCGTTCCACCCTCGATGGAACCCGCCTTGGCCTGAATGCAGACGTAGAAGAGGTCTTCAGTCGAGTGGTTCCGCCAGGAACGACTGCCCTCGGGCGATACCCGGATGACGGTGCCTTCCCGCACGTCATGCACCTGGCCGTCGATCTGGAACTGGCCCCGGCCTCGCAGGAACAGGTAGACCTCTTCGTTGTTCCGGTGCTTGTGGTGGAAGGGCATCGAACGGCCAGGAGGCATGAGGCCGAAGGAAATTTCCATTCCCGTCAGCCCCAGCAGTTCCTGGAGGAAGACCTTGCCCGGAGCGGCGACGGGCAAGGCCGGGTGCTGGAAACGGTACTGCCGCAGGTCTTTCGTTTCACCCAGGTGGGCAAGACAGAAGTTCGGGCCGTCGTGCGTTTCGGGGGCCATCCTACTTCTCCTTGAAAAACATGTATATGCAAGTAACATCCGAAATGAAGAGCCTCAGTAAGGTTTCGTGGACAGTCCGAGGGGCCGAGTGATCTTGTGCAGCATCTCCACCCCAGCATCACCTAGCAGTGCCGTTGCCTTCTCCTGGGCTTGTTCCCACGCCGGCACCGCCGTTTCCAGCAACTTGCGTCCTTGGGCCGTGAGACGAAAGGGCTGGGACCGACCGTCCTCGTCCGGCACCACTTCGAGCCAGCCCTTCGCTTGCATCCGCTCGATGTTGCGGCTCAGCGTGGAGGCATCCAGGTTGAGCAGTTCGCAGACCTGAGCAGGTCGGGCCACGCCGAGCTTGGCGGCGACCACCAGGATGTTGGCCTGGCTGACCTTGAGGCCGAGGGGCCGCAGGGCATCGTCGTACAGGTTCGTGATGACCCGGTTGAGGAGCCGCACCCGCACGGCGATGCAGGAGCGGGCGATGCGGTCAATCGGGTCGTTGGACTTGCTCACAGATGCTTTCCCCTTGCTTCATCTATCGACTTGGTTGTATATGCAACTTTAGGCGAGTCAAGTCCAAGGAGAAAAAACGATGGCCTTCAACGAAGCCCTCGCCGAACGCATCCGGCAAGCACTGAGCCGCAAGAAGGGCGTCACCGAGAAGACGTTGTTCGGCTGCTTCTGCTTCCTGCTCCACGGCAACGTGTGTGTTGGCGTCTGGAAGCAGGCGATGCTCGCCCGCCTCAGCGTGGACGACTACGCGGACGCCTTGAAGGAGCGATTCGTCCGGGAGTTCGACATCACCGGACGGCCGATGAAAGGCTGGGTCGTGGTCGAGTCGGGAGGTATCCAGGGCGACGAGGAGTTGAAGGAGTGGATCGGCCAGGCGGTGAAGTTCGTCGGCAAGCTGCCGGCGAAGTGACGATGTACCGCACGGTCCTGGAGGACACGGCCCGATGACCAAATTCAAGAAGGTAATGCCGGTAGTGAGAGTGACGGACCTGCAACGGGCGGTGGACTTCTACACCGGCGTCCTTGGCTTCCGCGTCTGCTGGCAGGCGGCGAATGATGGCGGCGGGGAGAACTGCATGCTCCAGGCAGGAGCAACCGACGTGTTGCTCTCGACCGGCTCGCATCTCGGGGACAAACCGCAGCTTACCGGCACGCTGTACTCCCAGATGGAAGGCGTCCAGGCGTTCTACGACCGGATCAAGGAGCAGGTCGAAGTCGTGTGGCCGCTGGAAGTGATGCACTACGGCCAGAAGGAATTCGGCATCCGAGACGAGGACGGCTGCACTTTGGCCTTTGCCGAGGAACAGTAAATTCCGGTCGTCACGCTTCCCCTGCGGAGCGATGCACTTCGGGGGCATACCCGGCCCGGATTGCCTGCATCGTGGACCTCGGTGTCAGAACGAGAACTTCTTCATCTACTCGGCAGGACACCTTCTTTCGATACCCGCCCGGCGTCCACAACATCAGGCTGCCTCTCCAGAGCAAGTAGGCTTCACCACGAAATGCCCTCTGCTGGAGGATCACCCCGTCAGGCAACTCAACGAGGTTGGCTGGGAAAGTACCCTTGGTGCCATCCGGGCCGATTCGCTCCGCGTGTAGCCGGTCGTCCAGCTCGCCAGCCGCTGGAAGTGACGAGTTCCTGTCCCTGGATCGTCCTGTCCGCCAGGCAGCCTGAAAGGCAAGGAACCGTTCCCGGCGGCACTCGAAGCAGGGGCGGTGGGCCGCAGCCAGGCCAGTCGCTTCATCGAGGAAGAACAACTCGGTGTAGTGCCCCGGCGTCATCACCGCCCGATGCCGTCCCCGGAACTCCAGCAGACAGAGCAGCCACCGCTTGACCTGCCAGGCCCGGCGGATGTTGCCTGCCTCGTCGTGCAGTACGCCCCGGTTGCCCATGAACATGCCTAATTCCGGCGTGGCCACGATCTCCCCAAACGGGGTGACACGGTTTCGTCGTGGCATTGGCAGTTCTCACTTTCTCTGTCCGTCATCGGTCGGAATCACCACGAACACTTCACCGGCTCGAACGATGAGGGCCTCGGCCAAATCGACCCAGCCCTCTTCCCTGACGAGGGCGGTGGCCAGCAGGCGGATCGGTTCGAGCGTCTTGGGATTTGCCGCGTAGACTTGCACCCGCCGGCTCGACGCCACCCCTTCCAGGTGGAATCGAGGAATGAGCCGGTCCTCGGCGAAGCGGAAGGTGAAGAAGGGGTCTTTGTGCAGGGGCACCAAGGCAGCCTCCATTGCTCAAGGCTCACTTTGCTCGGCCTCTTGACGCATCAATCCCCAGAGGGCCTCAACGTGCTCTCGCTCGGTCCCCTCGGCCCCCACCGACGCTTCCGTGTCGATGGTCCGGCTCCCGCCATGTTCGGGCCGGAATACCTGGAGAAGTTGGCCAGCCACACCATCGGCAAGCAGCAGATCGCGGAGAATGCCCTAAATTGACGGACAACAACCGCGCCATGCGCGTCCCTTTTATCTTTAGTATCCCCCTGACCGACGCGTCGTTGCAGCATGGAGAAAGGGCCCGCCGGGCCGTGCAAGGCCGTCAGGAACCCGAGGCATCCTGCCCGAGGCGCCCCTCCGTCTCGTGGAGGTAGCACCACCTCCACGTAGCCCCTGGCATTACGGAGCGCATCACGGGATGGCCCGCCCCATGGAAGTGCTTTGTCGCGTGTTTGCCGGGCGAGGAGTCGCAACAGCCGACGTGACCGCACGCCTGGCACTCCCGGAGTTCCACCCACCGTGTGCCTTCTTTCAGGCACTCCTCACAGGCGCCAGGCGTTCGCGGCGGTGGGAAATCGGCCGCGGTCAGGTCCCGCAGGTGTTTACACGGCTTCGCCATGGGGTTCTCCTTGAGCTGGTGGCGGTCAACGAGTGTCTCGGTCAAGAAATGGGGCAGGGGCGATCAGGTCGCCGACGCCCGGCCTCCGGGAAGCTACCGCGGGCGCTTTGGTGTCATGACGAATGCCCCGTCCCGTTACCAGCGGCCGAAATGCGCGCCGCCATCAACGTACAAGATGTGACCCGTCACCGTCGCGGCGTCGGTCAGGAACAGGACCGCGTCGGCGATGTCCTTGACCGTCGAAGGCCGACCCAGCGGCGACAGACTCTCCATCACCTCCTTCGGAGTCCCCCGGTGAAGCGGGGTGTCGACGGCACCGGGCGCGACGGCGTTCACGCGGATGCCGTCCTTGGCATACTCCATCGTCAGGTGTTGCATGACCGTTTCCAGGCCGCCTTTGGTGATCATTGGCACCGCCGCCGGCACGCCCCGGATCGGGTTGCGCGCGAGCGCCGCCGTGATCGTGACGATGCTCCCGCCGGTCTTCTGCGCCAGCATCTGCTTGACGGCCAACTGCGTGACGTACAGGAAGCCCTCGAGGTTCGTCGAGACGAGCGCCTGGAAGTCGTCGGCCGTGTAGTCCGTGAACGGCTTGGTGAAGAAGATGCCGGCGTTATTGACCAGCACATCGATCGACCGGAAGCGCGACAACGCCGTCTCGACAACTTTGGCGGCAGTCGTCGACTCGCCGATGTCGCCGTCCACCAGGGCAACGTGGTCGGAAGCCGCGACCTCGGTGGATTGCGTCACCTTCCGGGAATTGGCCACAACATTGTAGCCCCGTTCGACGAACGCCTTCACGATGCCGGCGCCGATGCCCTGTGAAGCGCCGGTGACGAGAGCGACCTTGCGTTCGATACTCATGGCGACCTCCCACGACTCAGGCCAGAAGTTTCAGCAGCGCCTCGGCCCCTGCCTTCGACGAGGCCGGGTTCTGGCCGGTGACCAGCCTCCCGTCGGTGATGACGAAGCTAGCCCAGTCCGCCGCCTTCTCGTAGCGTCCGCCGAGACGCTTCAGCTCGTCTTCCACGAGGAACGGCACGACCTTGGTGAGGTGGACCGCTTCCTCCTCGCCGTTGGTGAAGCCCGTCACCCGCTTGCCCATCACGATCGGTTGGCCCTGGAACTGGACCCGATGGAGCACGCCAGGCGCGTGGCAGACGGCGGCGACCGGTTTGCCGGCGTTGTAGAACGCCTCGATGAGGGCAATCGAATGCGGGTCCTCGGCCAGGTCCCACATCGGGCCGTGACCACCGGGATAGAAGACCGCGTCGTAATCCGAGGCACTGACGGCGCTAAGCCGTACGGTACTTGCCAGCGCCGCCTGGGCCACGGGATCTTGCTTGAATCGCCGCGTCATTTCGGTTTGGCCCTCCGGCGTGTCGCTGACCGGGTCGATGGGCGGATGCCCCCCGTTGGGAGAAGCGAGGGCCACGATCGCCCTGGCATCGAGAAAGGTAAAGTAGGGCGCGGCAAATTCCTCGAGCCAGAAGCCGGTCTTGCGGCCCGTGTTGCCGAGCTTGTCGTGGGAGGTCAGTACCATGAGGACCTTCATCGTGATACTCCTGGGTTCGCGTCATGCGGTTGAGGGCGCATGCTTCGATGTCCCTTGCCTCGAGAGCATTTGTCATCGACCGCTTTCGACCCGAGGATCGGCAGCACTCGCGGCTCATGGGCGCCGTTGATCGAGAAACGCTTGAGCGGGCGCGGCCGCAGCAACTTTCAGTGTTCCAGAATCTCGGAAGGGAACATCCCGTTTCGGAGATGACGGTCCGGCTGAGGACGAGGACTATTTCTTTGGGGGCTTTACGGCGCCCCGAAGTGCAAGCCGGCCAAGACGCGAGCGGCTTGCTCCATAGCCTCGGGAGATGCCAAGTGGCATGTACTCCTGTGGAAGGAACTGTCAAGCCCGGGCGTGCCGACCTTCGTCGTGCGCGGCTTGGTAGCTGAAGGACTCCTTCTTGGAGCCGCACCACGCTGGAGCACTCCCGAGGCGTGCGGGAATGTAAGGCGAGAACGACAACCTCCTCACCTGGAGAGCACCGCTCACGGGCGCTATTGACGTCGGCCCTGTCGTTCGTGCCGCTGAGGCACACTTCATGGCAACCGGTTCTGCGGCGGGGGTCTGTTCAGCGATTGGCTTGACGAGCAACGTCACCCGCGCGAAGGCTCCCGCACGAGGTCTGCCGGGCGAACTGCCCCGGCCGATGTAGTGCTCGGGACGCGGTTGGCCGTGGGGATGACGAACTCGGTGACGACGCCCGCCGGCGTAATTCTCCCAATGCGATTGGCGATGCTCTCCGTGAAATACAAATTCCCGTCCGGCCCGACGACGCTCTCGAACGGATAGTTCGACACGCTGAATTCGTGGATGCCGCTGTACGGGAAGACGACGCTCTGGTTGAGAGCAGACGAAGTGCTGCTGATGAAGTTGTCGTCACCATTGTAGAACGCGGTGATGACGTGGCTGCCGATCGTCAAGCCATCGGTCGTGAAGCTCGCCTGGTCGAAGCCCCCGACGACCTGGAGGGCAACGGTGCCCAGCTCGGTAGTGCCGTCGAAGAAGGTGACAGTGCCGGTCGGCGTGCCGGCGCCCGGGCTGGTCACGCTCACGGTCGCCGTGAAGGTAACGGGCTGGTCGAAGGAAGCCGGGTTGCTCGAAGAAACCAGACCCACGCTGGTATCGGCCGGATCGACCCGTTCGAGCAAGGCGGCGGCGCTGGCGGTGAAGGTGCCATCGCCACTGTATTCGGCAGTGATCGCGTGCGGACCGAGCGGCAGGGCCGCGGACGGGGTGAAGCTGGCCTGGCCGGCAACCACGGGCACGGTGGCCACGGCCACTCCATCAACCGAGAAGACGACATTGCCGGTCGGCGTGCCCGATCCCGCGACGACCGGCGTGACGAACGCGGTAAACGTCACCGACTGGCCGACGACCGACGGGTTGGTGGTGGAAGTCAGTGCGGTCGTCGTCATGTCGGAGATGGGCGAGACTTCGGAGAGAACGACGTCGTTGCCGGTGCCTCCTTGATAGGTGATCCGGAAGACGCGGCCGTCGAGGAGGAGGACGGCACCCTCGGGCAGGCCGAGGAAATGGCCGTTGATCGGGCTTTGCCTCAAAACCCCCTCTTGCCCCAAAACTCTCCGGTCTGCCTCAAAAGTCCGATTTCTGCCTCAAAAGTCCCGTATAATTGGAGTGGCACGCCCCTGCTGACAAACGACGTAGCCATCCCAAAGCCTAAAATCCCCTTAGACGGGACACGTTACTCATGGGTGGCTTGAGTAGGGGGTGCCACTTTGTACGCACCTTTTTCGGCAAGCCGAATAAGATAACGGGGAGGGATTCTCGCACCAACGAGTTACCAACCCTCCCCGTTTCTGATGCCGTAGCAGCCCACGCTACGGCTTGCCGAAGAGAATCTTTCCGTTTCCGTCCATCAGGTCCAACCCCGGCCCACTTTTCCCCACGTCCAACCGGATTCGTTCTCTCCCGTTTTCATCCGACATCTTCAGGCTCGCCCGTTTGTTGAAGACATCGACCAGTACCTTAGTCTGGAGGTTCTCATCTCCGAGGTAGAAGTAAGTCCTTTCGCCCAATGCCCCCAAGTCTGCCCGAATTTTCTTGTTCTGATCCATCAACCTGAAGATACTCGATGGCACGGTGTCTTTGCCCTTGACGTTGCCATCCACAGCCCGCAGCAGGATTCGCTCCGCCCCTTGTCCATCCCGCAACGTGACGTTGCAGCCGTTTTCCCCTTCTGCCACTTTCACCCGCACTTTGCCATTCCCGTAACGGCCACGATGCGACCGTTGTTCATTCGCTCCATATGCACTTCTCCCCGCAGCATCGGTGACCCTGCAACTTTTGGGTCTTTGCGGGAGTGAGAGTAGACAGCGGCACCTTCCGGGGTCACTTCTTCGACGGTACTGCTGTTCCCCAGTTGCACGAATGTGTTTCCGTTCGGCAAGCGGCGCGCAGACGTAACGAACGTACCCGTGCGTTCCCAAAGCACTTTTCCGTCGAGATCGCGCTCCGTTTGCCCAAGGTGAATTCGACCCCCTGCCAACAGCTGAACCGCGGAGATTTCGTGCCTCTCGGGAAGGCGCTCGCTCAGCTTCCAGCGCGACTTGCCATTGCAGCCAATCAGCCAAACGTGATGGAGCAGGTCCTTGCGCTGATCCTCAAAACTTTCTGGCGTATACCCCGCCGCCAAGAGGAGCCCTGGGCGTCGATGGTCTCGTCGGACCTTGTCCCAATCGAGTTTGGCGTCGTTCACGCGCCACCAGTTCTCCCACGCCATCTGACATTGTTTGCGTACATCGGTCTTCCCCGCTCCGATGGCCAGATCGGGCGCGTCGTCGCCGGCGACCCAGTAGAGCAACTCTTCTGCCTGCCAGGCTAGCTCAGTAGGGGCCGTCGCTAGAAGCGCAATCAACACCGTCGCCATCGCAGTGCTTGCGCAGGTAGGCGAGCAAGCCGGCGTCGTCGGTGGCGACGCCCGATTCCTTGAGGAACCGTTCGTCGGGGTCGGTCGGCTCTTCCGCGGCCAGCACGAGCCGCGGAGGCTCCTTCGGCGCGGCCTCGGGCGGCGCGGTGACGGCGCCGCAGCCCAGGAGGAATGCCATCAGCAGCAAGGCGGACAGATGCTTCACGGGGAAAGCTCCCGGTAAGGACACGTGGGGGCGCATCCGGGTTCAGAGAGGATTCGGCGATGTCCATCCGCTTCGCGCAGGGTGCCGATTGGCTGCAGGCAAGCGGATGTCAGGGAAACTCACTTTGCTGACGCTAATCCAGGCGCGGAACGGACGCAAATGAATATCCAAAACAGGCGACGGCTGGGTTGTGCGGCTGATACCTGGGCGGGAAACTGACCCGTTGGGCGCAGGCGAGGGAGGGTGCGGGACTTTCATGCAGACCGTGCACGCGTCGCCCCCTCACCCCCATCCCCTCGCCCCCGAGTACAGGGGCGAGGGGAGCCCGTTGGGTCGCTTACGTCCCATCGAGTGGCCGGCGCGCCCCGCCATCGTCCGAGGGGAGCGGTCTTGGATTCATGCACCGGCGAGGGGCATTTGGCCGCCGATTGGCCAAATTGCACTTGCGTCACGCTGAAGGGCTTTCGCATCGTGAATGGATTGAGGCGGCGCGCGGTCCCTGTCGCGGAGCCCGTTGCCGACGGTTGCCGGCTTCTCTTCTTGCCGTGGAGGCCCTCCATGTCTGCCATGCCATGCGCCGAATCCGTTCTGTCGCCCAATTTGAGGAACGACCGCGCACCGTCAACCAACGGATGGAACGGAGGCAAGGGCCCGTCAGCGAACGGACGTAACGGCGCCGCGCGTCCGTCAATCAACGGACGTAACGGGCTGAAACCACCATCAATCAACGGGCGTGACGCTACTGAGGAAGGGAACGACGGGGACAGCCTCGGGACGCAGCGGTTTCGACTATGTGCCCCACATCGCCCGCGGAGTCCCAGTCCGCACCGCCCTGCCCACGAGCTTCGGGTTGGCGGGCAACGCGGCGCCCTGGTCATGCGCCGCTTTGCGTGAAATGCCAACACACCAGTCCACATACGCCGATCCGCGAACTGGTTCGTCGGAGCGGGTCACTTCTTCGGTGCGACCTTCTTGAACTCCACGTCCAGGGCGCGCAAGGCAACGACCTCACCGTCCGAGCCGAGTCGGAAAACCAGCTGGGGATCGTCGAGCACGGGGTGGCGGGCCGTAAACGTGTCGTAATGATAATGCTCCAGCGGGCACTGAAACGTGCTCCACTTCCAGGTCAGCGCGCCCTTGTCCTGCGCCACCTGGCAGGTGCCGTAGCCGGGAGCCTCGAACATTCCCTCGTAGGCGCTGGGACGCAGCGACGGCTTGGTGTCCTTGTGCCGCTTCGCTTCCAGGTCGCGAAGGCGAGCCGCGTCCGCCGTCTCCTTGGCCTTCGCGCCTTGCAGGTACAGGGCGTCCCAGTCGCGGTAGGGAAGGCCGAACAGCGTGTCGAGCAGGGCGTTGCTCAGCGCCAGGTTCATGCGCGTGTCTTGCAGGTTGCACAGAATGCCGATGCCGACGCCCGCGCCTGGCACCAGGGTAATGTGGGCGCGCATCCCATCAATGTTGCCGGCGTGCGACACGAGCTTCATGCCGCGATAATCCTGCAACACCCAGCCCAGACAGTAACTGATCTGCGTGGTGTACGGGTTCTCGTGCCGAACCACGTCCTCCATACGGATGACGGTCTGCGGCGTGTGCGTCTCTTCCAGGCCCCGAGCGGAGACGAGGCGCTGGCCATTCCCGCTGCCGTCGCCGAGCTGGAACTTGATCCACTTGCCCAGGTCGCGGGCGCTGGTGCTCATCGACAGCGCCGGGTGCGGATGCGCGAAGTCGTACCACGGGACGACATCGATCTTTCCCTGGCGATTCTTGCGATGGGGACTGGCATGGTCCATTGCTTTGAGGGCGGCGGCGGTTGTAAAAGTCGTGGCGCTCATGTCCAGCGGAACGAGGATTTCCTTCCGCACGAAGTCGTTCCAGCGGACGCCGGCCGTGCGGTGCATCGCTTGCCCGGCCGCGCCGACCATGATGTTCTGGTAGATCATTCCAGAGCGGAAGGAACGGGCGGGCTTCACCTGGCCGATGCGGCGGATCTGTTCTTCCAGGTCCCAGGGCGAGCGGTACCAGAGCAAATCGTGGCCACCGACTCCCGTGCGATGAGAGAGCAAGTCTCGCAGGGTCACGTTCTCGTCGGCGAGCGGATCCGCCAGTCGGAACGACGGCAAGTGCTTGCGGACCGGGTCGTCCCAGTCCAGCTTCCCCTGGTCCACGAGCATTGCCAGGGCCACGCTCGTAAAGCCCTTCGTGCACGAGGAAAGCGGAAAAATGGTATCGGCCGTCACCGGTTCCTTGCCGCCCGCTTCACGGACACCGAAGCCCTTCAGGTAGACGACCTTGTTACCGCGCACGATGACGATGGACGCGCCGGGCACCTTCCAGACCTTCATTGCGCTCTGAACAACGGCATCGAGCGCGCGCGCGTCGATTTCCTGGGCGCATGTCGGCCGCGGACCGAAGCCCGCGGCCAGGAGCAGGGCAATGACAGGCTGATACCGAGGTGCGGTCCAGTACATCTCTGTCTCCGGAAGTTGGCCTCGACCAATGCAAAGAGGCTTGCAACCATCTGGTTGCAAGCCTCAAGGTCAATTCAGTGTTGTCCGCATTCAGGTCGCCGATTACAGGCCGTAGCCGCCGTTGCCGAAGGCGCCGAACTTGCCGGGGAGGCCGCCGCCAAAACCGCCGGGGAAGCCGCCACCGTAACCGCCCGGGAAACCGCCGCCGTAACCGCCGTAGCCACCGGGGAATCCGCCGCCGTAGCCGCCACCACCGTAGCCCTGGTTGCCGCCCTGCATGCCTGCGGAGGAAGGCAGACCAACGAGGGTGTTGTAGGCCTGGTTCAGCGAGACGCCCGGAGGATAGCGCCCGCCGATGCCATTGCCGGCGCCGCCACCACCGAAGCCACCACCGCCAAACCCGCCATAACCACCCAGGCCGCCCTGGCCGCCGCCATAGTTACCGCCGCCCTGGCCGCCGGTGCCGCCGAACTGGGTGATGATCTGGAGCGGTCCCCGGTTGACGCCGGACCCAGTGATATTGCTGTACATGTAGGCACGGTCTTGGCGCATGCGAGCTCCAAGAGCGTTCGCTCCGCCGGCAACGCCACCGCCGCCACCGTAGCCGCCGCCGGGATAGCCGCCGCCACCGTAACCGCCGCCGGGATAGCCGCCGCCACCGTAACCGCCGCCGGGATAGCCGCCGTAGCCGCCACCACCGTAGCCGCCACCCGGATAGCCGCCGTACTGAGCAAAGATTTGTTGCGGTAGAAAGAACACAGCGGCCGCCAAGGCCATTGCGCCACCCTTCAGGAGGAATCGAACGTGCATGGCATTCACCTCAAAATAAAAGATCAAGGTCGTCCCGTTGCAGGGCGGAAAACCGCCGCTTGCACCGCCTTGGCACCAACTTTTCCCCGACCAAGGGCGGCACACTCTCAATGAGCCGTCAAGATCTATGACGACAATTTTCAAAAAACCAGAAACGCCTGTCAAGGAAATTGGCCAGAAACTTCGTGCCTTGCCGCGTTTCCCTAACCGGCATTTCGCTTCGTCCGTGTCTGCCATTCCGTCCGTGTAGAGCGGAAACGCTGTTCGAAGGGGCAACTTGCGCTCGAATCAACGATTTTGCGCAAAAAGTTGAGGCTGGAGCGAATTCGAGACGCTCAGAAACGAAATCACGGATCACGCGGTAAAGCATCTAGCATCTACCCAGTCCATGCGAGAGCTCACGCGTCTTGTTCTCGATAGCAACGCGATTCGCGACGAAGGTCCATTGGCCTTGGCGCAGTCAGACACTGTGGATTTTCTAGTCAATCTGGATATTCCACAGAACAGCGGGGGCCTGAAGGATGCGGAAGCGATTGCGAACTCTTCCAACATGAAACGCCTCGCCCGCTTGGGCTTAAGCGACAATCCCATTGGTGACGTCGGAGTTGATGCTATCGCTCGTTCGCGGTCGCTGACTCAACTGTCGTGTTTGGAAGTTCGCTATTGTAAAATAACCGACACGGGTGGCCGGTCACTCGCAAACGCCGCCTGGAGCGAGAGACGATCACGACTGGACTTGCGAGGAAATCAAATTAGCCCCCAGTGCGCCAAGGCGTTGCGAGAGCGTTTCGATGGCCGCGTCGAATTGTAGTTATCGGCGGCAGACGCTCGCCGCCGTTTCTCCACCCGAGGCATGCCCGTCATGACTCACGCCGTACTCATCGTCGGCCACGGCAGTCGGAATCCTGAAGGCATCGCCGAGTTCCTCGGCCTCACCCGGCATTTCCGCGCTCGGCGTCCCGAAGTGCCGGTGGAGATCAGCTTCCTGGAGTTTGCCCGGCCGACCATTCAGGAAGGCATGGACCGACTGGCTCGGACGGGCGTTCGGACCATTGTCGTGCTGCCCGGCGTGTTGATGGCCGCGGGGCACGCCAAGAACGACATGGCCAGCGAAGTGCGCCTGGCCCGGCAGCGCTATCCCCAGCTCGACATCCGCATGGGCGGCGCCCTGGAGATCGACCCGCATCTGCTGCAACTCTGCCGGATCCGCTACCAGGAAGCGCTGGCAGACCATCCCGTGGACGCGAAAGACACACTCTTGCTGCTCGTTGGCCGCGGCAGCAACGATCCCGATGCGAACGGCAACGTCGCCAAGCTCGCCCGCCTCTTGCAGGAAGGCTATCCCACGGCCTGGGCGGCGTGGGCGTACAGCGGGATTGCCCGGCCGCTGCTCGAAGAAGCGCTGCCCGTCTGCGAGCGCGCCGGTTTTCGCCGCATCGTGGTGCAACCATATTTCCTCTTCACCGGCATCCTGCTCAAGCGTCTCTACGAACAGGTCGAAACACGCCGGCAGGCACGGCCCGACCTGGAGATCATCGCGACACCACACTTGCAGGCCCATGAACTGTTGATCGACGCCTTCCTGCAGCGCGTGGACGAGGCGCTGCACGGCCTGGGCCACATGAACTGCTCGCTGTGCCAGTATCGGGTGCCGATCATCGGCGCCGAGACGAAACTGGGCGAGCCGCAACGGCCGCACCATTATCACGTGCAAGGAACGCTCGGGCACGTGCACCAACTGGATGAATCGACGCTGCCGCTTCGGGCCGATCCCGTCGAACCCAGGGACGGAGTTGCCGATCCACATTCGTGGGCGACGCCCTTGCTCGAACGCTTGCACTTTTGATGACCCAAACCGACAACTCCTGGATGCGCCGCGCCCTCGAACTGGCCGAGCATGGCCGCGGCCACGTCGAGCCCAACCCGCTGGTCGGCGCCGTGGTGGTGCGCGACGGTCAGATCGTCGGCGAGGGTTGGCATCAGCGCTACGGGGAAGCGCATGCCGAGGTGAACGCCCTGGTCGCAGCCGGGGAGGCCGCGCGCGGCGCTACGGTCTACGTCGCGCTGGAACCGTGCTGCCACCACGGCAAGACGCCGCCGTGTACCGATGCCCTGCTGCGCGCCGGCGTTGGTCGTGTCGTGGCGGCGATGTGCGATCCATTTCCGCAAGTCGCCGGTCACGGTGCCGCCCAGCTGCGCGCCGCGGGGGTCGATGTCGAGGTCGGCGTTCTGGAAGCCGAAGCACGTCGTCTCAACGCGCCGTACTTGAAACTCCTGGCAACGCATCGACCCTACGTTCATGCCAAGTGGGCGATGAGTCTCGATGGCAAGATTGCCACACGCAGCGGCGATTCGAAGTGGATCAGCAATGAATCATCGCGCCAGCGCGTTCACGAGCTGCGCGGGCGCATGGATGCGATTGTTGCCGGTATCGGCACCGTGCTCGCCGACGACCCGCTCCTGACCGCGCGTCCGCCCGGACCACGTAAGCCAACACGGGTTGTCCTCGATCACCGAGGCCGATTGCCGCCAACGAGCCGCCTTGTGCAATCCGTCGCGGAAGCGCCGCTACTGATCGTCACGCATCCGTTGGGGGAGTCCGTTCGCCGTCGACTGGAACTGCAGGGTGCAGAGGTATTCGAAGTGGCGCCGGAGGATGGGATGACCACGGTGTCGGCGCTTCTCGAAGAACTGGGGCGCCGGCGCATGACGAACATCCTGATCGAAGGCGGTGGCGAGGTGCTCGGCAGCTTTCTCGATGCGGCTGCAGTGGATGAGGTGCATGTCTTCATCGCCCCGCTCCTGATCGGCGGCGCTGCGGCCAAGAGTCCGCTCGGTGGGCGAGGGGCGGATACTCTGGCGTCGGCGTTCCGACTGGATGCGTGGTGTGCGGAACGCATCGGTGGCGACCTGTACTGGCACGGTTGGCGGGGAAATGGGGACAATTTTCGTTGACACGAATAGTCCCTGGCCCTAAGCTGCCTGTCATCTGCTTGTCAGACAACTGTCAGCTCGACAGTCCCGCCAGTGAAGGAGCCGATCCATGCCACCCACTTGCTCCGGCCCGGTAAGCATCTCCCGCCGCCGAATGCTGCAAATCGGCGGCATTGGCATGATGAACCTGACGTTGCCCCGCCTGCTTGCGGCGGAGACGCAACGCACCGAATCGGCCCGTGCCGACTCCGCCATCTTGATCTTTCTCAATGGCGGTCCCAGCCATCTCGACATGTGGGACATGAAGCCGGATGCCCCGAAGGAGATCCGCGGCGAGTTTCAGCCGATCGCCTCTTCGGCACCAGGCATCCAGCTGAGCGAGCACCTGCCACGGCTCGCGCGCCAGATGCACCGGTGCTCGCTGGTGCGTTCGGTGCATCACAGCGTCAACAATGCCCATGCCGCAGCGGTGTATGCGGCCCTGACCGGCCACGACCGGGGCGAAATCGGCGGTGGCGCCCGGCCGACCGACTATCCGGCCATTGGCTCCGTGCTGGCCAAGTGCCGGCCGCCGCGGACAAATGTGGTGCCGTACGCGTCGATGCCCTACATCACCCAGGAAGGCGCCGGTGGTCCGCCGCAACCGGGCTTCTTCGGCGGATGGCTGGGGCGCAGCGCCGATCCGCTTTTCGTGCTCCGCGACCCCAATGCTGCCAATTTCGGCATGCCGGAGTTGTCGCGGCCTGGCGACGTCAACCCGGCACGCATGGACGAGCGCTGGCAGCTGCTCGGCCACCTTAATGAGTTACAATCCGGACGCGAAAACGACCGCGTCCTTCAGGACATGGGCACTTTCCAGGCGAAGGCGTTTGACCTGCTTCGCTCCCCTGCCACGCAGACGGCGTTTCAGCTCGATCGGGAACCCTCGCGAGTGCGCGACGGCTACGGCCGCAACATCTACGGCCAGAGCGTGCTGCTGGCGCGACGGTTGATCGAGGCGGGCACGCGCGTGGCGTGCATCTCGTGGGCGCCCGACGCCAACGCGACCTGGGACACGCACGGCCAGAACTTCACCAAGCTCAAGGGCCAGCTCCTGCCGCAACTCGATGCAGCCGTGTCGAGTCTCATCAGCGACCTGGCGGAGCGCGGTCGATTGGATCGGACGTTGGTGGCGGTGATGGGTGAATTCGGCCGCACGCCGAAGGTGAACGGCGCCGCGGGCCGCGACCATTACAACTTCTGCTATTCGCTGATGCTCGCCGGCGGCGGCATCAAGGGCGGGTTCGTGCACGGCGCCAGCGACCGCATCGGCGCCCGGCCGAGCAGTTGCCCGGTGACGCCGGCCGACATCGTGGCGACGATTTATCAGTGCCTCGGGATTCCCACGGACCTGGAGTTGCGCGACCGATTGCAGCGGCCGTTCCAGCTGGTGCCGTGGGGGAGCCCGATTCGGGAGCTGATGGTGTGACGGAGCGTTGTCACGGCCCGGTTGCTTCTTCTTGAAACAGAGACGCCAGCGGCAACTTGAAGCCGGGCAGGACGGAACCACCCTCGAGGGCGTCGCTCCGCGTCAAGCCGCGGATTTGCGTCAATGAATCGTAAACGTGGACCATGCGACGGCGTGGGTAGACGACCCACACTTGCTCCACGCCGGCGCGAAAGTACTCTTCGATTTTCTCCAGCAGATCTTCGGCGGGATCGTTGGGGCTGACGACCTCGATGGCCAGATTGGGCACCACGTCCCAGGCATTGTCGTCTTCGGGGATCGGCCTGCCTTTCGGCCAGCGCTGGTAGGATACATATGCACCATCGGGGCGCCGATTACGGTTCAGCCCACGCAGTTGAAGCAGCACTTCCGCAAATGCGATTCCCAGGCTGTGAAGCTCGGCAAAACTGTTCAGTTTGCTAATTAGTATGGAGGTGATGATGCTGGCGTAGGCGCTCATGGGCGGCAGCTCCACTCGTTGACCATTCACAATCTCGTATAGGCACTCATCCTGGCTTGTGAGTGCCGACGCGGTTTCGGGCATTAGCACAGACGCGGTCGCCATACGCGAATCCTCCTATCACTGCTGGATTGACGCAATCCGCCCTTCCATCGGACTGGACGCCTGGGCATAGAGTTTACGCGGAATCCGTCCCGACAGGAACGCCAGCCGCCCCGCGTCGCAGGCATAGCGCATCGCCCAGGACATGCGCAGCGGATCCTGGGCGTGGGCGATGGCCGTGTTCAACAGCACGCCATCGCAGCCCAGTTCCATCGCAGCGCTGACGTCGCTGGCGGTGCCGACGCCGGCGTCGACGATCACGGGGTAATCCGGATCGCCGTCCTTCAGATACTCCAGGATGATGCGGATATTGTTGGGGTTTAGCACGCCCTGGCCGCTGCCGATCGGGCTGCCGGCGGGCATCACGCTGGCGGCGCCCGCCGCTTTCAATCGCCGGGCCATGATCGGATCGTCGCTGGTGTAGACCAGGACCTGAAAGCCTTCCTTCACGAGCTGTTCGGTGGCCTGCAGCGTCGCCACGGGATCGGGGAGAAGCGTCCTGGGATCGCCCAGGCACTCCAGCTTGACCCAGGCGGCGCCGGGGTTGTCGAGATTGGTTAGCAGCTCGCGGCCCAGGCGGGCGTGACGGATGGCGTCTTCCGCGTTGAAGCAGCCAGCAGTGTTGGGCAGGATCGTGTAGCGCTGGAGATCGAGGTAATCGAGGATGTTACGGCCCTGCTTGTCCACGAGGCGCTCGCGGCGCACGGCCACCGTTGTCGCCTCGCACTGGCTGGCTGCCAGGCAATCGCGCATCAGTTCATACGACGCGTACTTGCCGGTGCCGGTGATCAGCCGGCTCTGGAAGGTGAACTTGCCGATGACCAGGGGTTTGTCGGCCGGCGGCTGCGGTTCCGAGCCGCCGCCGACCAGCGTCACGATTTCGACCGCGTCGCCGTCGGCCAGCACGCACTCGGTGTGCCTCGGCAACGGCACGACCTCCTGGTTGACCTCCACGGCAATGCGTCTTCGGTCGTAGCCCAGGGACGTCAGCAGTTCGGCGATGGAAAGCGGAGCATTCAATTGGCGCGCTTCGCCATTGATGGTCAGGTGCAACATGGTCTGGGTCCGTTGTGCGAGGTCCATAGTCCGTAGCCAGACGGCCGTTCTCATTGTACAGTGGGCGCAGGGCGCTTTTTGCCGGATTTTGCAACCGACCACGCACCACGGACCAATTTCGATGGCTTCGCACTACGTGCCGCAGACGCGGATTCCCACCATCGTCTTTCCGACCGCCAACCAGGCCTCGCGCCACGTCGCCCTGATGATCGAGAGCTTGATCCGGCAAAACAACTCGGCGGGCCGAGCCACCGTCCTCGGGCTGGCCACGGGCTCGACGCCCGTGGGACTCTATCGCGAGTTGATCCGTCTGCACAAGGAGACGGGCCTGGACTTCTCGCGCGTCGTCACCTTCAACCTCGACGAATACTTCCCGATGCGGGCGGATGATCCGCACAGCTACCGGCGCTGGATGCAAGAGACGTTCTTCAATCACGTCAACGTCTTGCCGCAGAACATCCACATCCCCGACGGCATGGTGCCGGCCATGGAAGTCGAGGACTATTGTGCGCAGTACGAGCAGAAGATCCGTCGGGCCGGCGGCATCGACCTGCAGATCCTTGGCATCGGCCGCACCGGGCACATCGGCTTCAACGAGCCGGGCTCCACGCGCCACTGCCGCACGCGCATGGTCACGCTCGACCCGGTCACGCGCCGCGACGCCAGCAGCAGCTTCTTCGGCGAGCATAACGTACCGCACCAGGCGCTGACGATGGGCGTCGGCACCATCCTCGAAGCGCGCAAGATCGTCATCATGGCGTTCGGCGAGCACAAGGGCGGCATCGTCCAGCAGGCGCTGGAAGAGGAGATGAGCGACGCCGTCACCGCCAGTTACCTGCAAAAACACGCCGATACGACTTTCCTGCTCGACGAACCGGCGGCCGCCTGTCTGGCGGCGATGCGCCGGCCGTGGGTCATCGGTCCCGTGCGCTGGACGCCGGTGCTGATCCGCCGGGCGGTCATCTGGCTCAGCCTTAAAGTCGGTAAGGCACTGCTCAAGCTCAGCGATGATGACTTCCGCGAACACCACCTGTACGAATTGTTACGCGAGCATGGGCCTGGCGAATTATTGGGCCGACGCGTCTTCGACGAGATGATGGGGACCCTTTGCACCCAACCCGCGGGTGCCGAGTCCGCGAACATCCTCGTATTCAGTCCGCATCCGGATGACGACGTGATCAGCATGGGCGGCACGATCATCCGCATGGTGGCACAGTCACAAAAGGTCCACATTGCCTATATGACCAGCGGCAACATTGCCGTCTTCGATCACGACGCCTGGCGCTTCACCGATTTCGTCGTGGAATTCAATCGGCTCTTCGAGATTGACGAGCGGCACACGGACGCGGTCAAGGAGCGCGTCCACGAATTCCTGCGTACCAAGAGCCCTGGCCAGCCCGATTCGGAGGATTTGCTCAAGATCAAGGCGCTGATCCGCACCACCGAGGCGCGGGCCGGCGCCCTGGCGTGCGGCATCCCGCCGGAACAGCTCGAGTTCATGGACCTGCGCTTTTATCGCACGGGTACCATCGCCAAGGCGCCGATTCATGCGCAAGACGTTGCCGACATCGTCGAATTGCTCAAGCGACTCGGTCCCAAGCAGATCTACGTCGCGGGCGAGATGTCCGATCCGCACGGTACGCACCGGATGTGTGCGGAGGCGATCTTTCAGGCAGTCCGCGAAGCACGCGGTCAAGGGCTTCAGTTCGAGGTCTGGCTCTACCGTGGCGCCTGGGAGGAATGGGAGCCGCACGAAGTGGAGCGGGTGGTACCGCTCAGTCCCGAGGACCTGGAGCGCAAGAAAGCCGCTATTTTCAGGCACCAATCGCAGAAGGACCGGGCCATGTTTCCCGGTGGATCGGACCGGCGCGAGTTCTGGCAGCGTGCGGAGGATCGCAATTTGCATACGGCCAAGGTCTACGACAGCCTGGGGCTGCCGGAGTTTTACGCCTTGGAGGGTTTTGTGCAATGGCACGGCGACGGCGTCCGCTGAGGGCGCCTGGGTGCCTGATTGACGTTGGATTCCAATTGTCGGACGCAAGACGCACTCTCTTGATTTCCGACCTATGATGTAAGTAGAGGGGGCAAGCAATCGACCAATGGTGCGGAGGTGCGAGATGAACGGTTCAGCGGAGAATCGGGCATCGGATGCGACGGAAAAATCGGGACGGCGTGAAATCGTGCTCAACCTGGGCACCGCGCGGCGCATGTTGCCGCTCGTGGCCCGCATTGTCGGCGATCTGACCAATTGTCAGCAACGACTGGATTGCCTGGTGCCGGAGTTGGAAACGCTCGACCGGAAACGGCACAGCCTGGCCTGGCCACAGCGCGAACGGCGCTACCAGGTTCGCGATGAGGTGACGGAGCAGGAGCGACTGCTCCGCAACGCTCATGCGGAGTTGGAACAGCTGGGCGTTGCCGTAATTGACACTCGTCAGGGCCGGATCGGCCTGCCGACGGTCGTCAACGGACACTTGGCTTTCTTCTCATGGCTCCCAGGCGATGAAGGAATTCGGCACTGGCATTTCGCCGGCGAAACCGTTCGCCGGTCGATCCCGACCAGCTGGAAGGACACCGGCGACGTGCGCCTGCTGGGCAAGAGTTGACGGTCGTAGGGGCGGGGCGGAAATTTCAGAAAACTGTTCCGATTTTTTTGCCTGCCGAAGAAAGTTGAACTAGATTTCCAGTGGCTACCGCGATGCGAGTCGTGGGGGCCAAGAAAAAGAGAAGGTGATTCCCAATCACCATCCTCGACAATGGCAAACCCGTCGTGAGGCGGGGACGCAAAGCTATGGGCTCTTAACTGTCTCGAGGGGGGGACAGTTTAAGGCTGCCAGGCTACCGAAGGGATGGACGGGACCCGTAAGTACGCTTGGTGGACCGGGCGTGTGTTCGCACACGCCCGGTTTTTCTTTGCGCGCCTCGACGCTCACGGCCTAACACCAAGCGGCGGGTCAGCTCACAATCTCGTGGATCACTTCCCCGTGAACATCGGTCAGGCGCATGTCGCGCCCGCCAAACCGATGGGTCAGCCTCTTGTGATCGATCCCCAGGAAGTGAAGCATCGTCGCGTGCAGGTCGTGGACTTCGACCTTCTTCTCCACGACGTAATAGCCGTAATCGTCGGTCTGCCCGTAGGCCATGCCCGGCTTGACGCCGCCGCCTGCCAGCCAGACAGTGAAGCCGAAGGGATTGTGGTCGCGGCCATTGCTGCCCTGCGCCATCGGTGTGCGTCCGAACTCACCGCCCCAGAACACCAGCGTGCTTTCTAGAAGGCCGCGGGCCTTGAGGTCCTTGAGGAGTGCCGCGATCGGCTTGTCGGTGGCCAGCGCGTTGTCTTCGTGGCCCTTCTTCAGGTTGCCGTGCTGGTCCCAGCGGTCGTGGCCGACGTTCGGGCAGAGCACTTCGACGAAGCGCACCCCGCGTTCGACCAGTCGCCGCGCCAGTAAACACTGCCGGCCGAAGGTTTGCGTGTGCGGATACTTGTCGTTGAGGCCGTACAGCTCGCGCGTCGCCGCGGACTCGTTTGTAATCTGCGTCAACTCCGGCACCGCGGCCTGCATGCGGAAGGCCAGCTCGTAATTCGCGATGGCGGATTCGACCTTGTCATCGCTGCCCAGGCGCTGCTGCACCCCCTGGTCGAGCTTGTGCAGCAGGGAGAGCTTGCCTTGTTGAAGCTGCGGCGTCGCCTCCGTGCGATGGAGGTCCGCGACCGGATTGTCGCCACTCTTGAAGACAGAGCCCTGGAACGTCGCGGGCAGGAAGCCGCTGTTGAAGCAGTCGAGCCCGCCGGGTGGAATCAGGCCGCTGTCGAGGACGACGAAGCCGGGCAGGTTCTTTGACTCGCTCCCCAGGCCGTAGGTGAGCCAGCTACCCATCGAGGGCCGACCCTGCTGGCCGTGACCGGAGTGCATGAAGTAGTTGGCGTTGGTGTGCTCGGAAAAGTTCGAGACCATCGAGCGAATGACGCACAGGTCATCGGCGCACTGCGCCACGTGCGGAAACAGATCGCTGACCCACAACCCCGACTGCCCGCGCTGGGCGAACTTCCACGGCGATTGCAAGACGGTGCCGACGTTGTTGAACTGCGTGGGTGGCACTTTCATCTTGATCGGTTGGCCATGCTCGCGCCCCAGGCGCGGCTTGGGATCGAACGTATCGACCTGCGACGGCCCACCGTCCATGAAGAGGAAGATGACGTTCTTGGCGCGCGGCGCGTGGTGCGTCGCCGCTGGCGGCTTCGCCGGGGCGCCGACGGCGCTCTCGCCCATCAAGGCATTCAGCGCCAGTGCGCCGAAGCCGTTGGCGCACTGGAGCAGCATCTGACGGCGATTGAGCGGTGCGGGTGCGAAACGACGGCAGTGCATGGATCAATCCTCATTCATTCGAAAAAACGCCGCACGACAATGCGAAAGCCAGGAAGCAGGTCAGGCAAGCTGAATTCGTCATCCTCGCGCAGACCGTGAGGTGCCTCATCTGGCCGGTAAACATTCAATGAATGGGTCTGTTCATCGAGCACGCAGACCACCAGGACGCCAGCATTGAGGAACTCGGAAACCTTGGCGAGAATGGCAGACCAACGGTCGCCGGGAGAACGCACTTCGAAGACCAACTCGGGCGAGACGGGAGCGTATCCGTCCGGAATTGGCCCCTTGGGCAGCCGGGCATAGCTGTAGTAGGCAACATCCGGTCCGCGCACGGTGTCGGGACCGCGCTCGGTCACTACGCCGGAATCATTACTGATCACGCGGCCGAGGTCCTTTTCTTCCGCGAAATTGCCGAGCAGGCGAGCGATCCTGGCGCAGTAATACCCGTGCCGTGTTGTGGGCATGTTCCTCGGAACGATCCTTCCGCGCACCAACTCCGTCGGCTGGCCGTTGTCCGGCAATACACGGTATTCCTCGGCGGTGATTAGTGCTTCGGCAACGGCCATGACCAGTTCCTGCCATTCCGATCTGTGTTTATTAGCGAAGACGCCGCGACGACTCCACCGAGCCAGATGGTTAGTTAACGAAAATAAACTCTTTCACATTGAACAACACATGCCCCAGATCGCTCCACGCTTTCGCCTCGTTGCCCTTGCCATACTGCTTGCCCTGCTCCTCCAGAAACTCCAGCGTGTCATTCAGCTCCGCTTCCGACGGCGGTCGGCCGAACGCCATCTCGTACATGCGCGTCACGCGTTGCTTCGGCGCCAGGTTCGGCTCGGCGAGCACGCGCTTGGCCCAGGTGTCGGCCTGTTGCACGACGAATGGATTGTTCATCAATGCCAGGGCCTGGGCCGGGACGTTGGACACGCTGCGGCGGCCGATGGTCGTGAAGGGGATCGGATAATCGAAGGACAGGAACAGCGGCGTCAGGAAGTTGCGGCGGACGTTGATGTAGATGCTGCGCCGGCCGTTGCCGTCCAGCGGGCCCGAAGCGCCGGGACGGCCGCGGCCGCTCATGTGGGGCGTCAGGTGCGGCAGCACGCTGGGGCCGTACATCCTGGGATCGAGCCGGCCGCTGACGGACAGGACCGCATCGCGGATCGCCTCGGCTTCCAGGCGGCGGATCGGCATGCGGTGCAGGAGGCGATTCTGCGGATCGCGCTGTTCCGCCGCGGCGTCGTCGGCTCGGCTCGCCATCTGGTAGGTGCTCGACAGCAGCAGCAGGCGGTGCATCTTCTTGAGCGACCAGCCCTGGCGCACGAACTCCGTCGCCAGCCAGTCGAGCAGTTCCGGATGGCTCGGCTCTTCGCCCAGCACGCCGAAGTTGTCGACGCTGCGCACCAGGCCAGCGCCGAAATGATGGTGCCAGAGGCGATTGACCATCACGCGCGCGGTCAGCGGATTGGCCGAATCGACCATTCGCCTCGCCAGTTCCAGCCGGCCGCTGCCCTCCAGTTTCTCCCCTCGCCCCTTTGGGGAGAGGGGTGGGGGTGAGGGGGCGTCATTGCCAACAATCGCTTCCAGAAAGCGGCGTGGCACCTCCTCGCCCAGGTTCTTCGGATTGCCGCGGATGTAGACCCGCGGCGTCCAGCCATTGCCGTCAGCCATCGTCAGTGCACGCCGGGACTGCGGAAGCTGCGCTTCCCGTCGCTTGCACGTTTCCAGCAATGCCGCGAGCTTGTCGCGTTCGGCCGAAGGAGAGAGAGCGCCCACAAATGGCTTGTTCTGCAGCATCCAGTTCAACAGCGCCATGCGTTCGCCGGCGTCGGCGGTGCCAGGCAGCGAACCGGCGCCCCACTGGTCGGCGATTGCCACGCACAAGTCCTGGTAGCGCTGCGCCAGAGCGTTTGGCGAGTCCACGTTGTCGAGCAGCGACACGATCAACCGGCTCGGCGCAGCGGGCGGCGGGCCGTCGTCCGTGAAGAGGACGCGATCCAGCCGTGCGTAACCGGCGCCGTCGTCGATCACTTCGATGTAAGCGCGATTGCCTTGCCACATACTCACGTCCATTGTGTGCCAGCGTGGCTCGTCGCTATTGACGTCGAACTTGAGGCCGCCGTAGATCGGGCTCTGGATCAGCTGCAGTCCATCCAGCACCAGGTTGACGCGGGCGCCCTTGCCGGCCATGCGATAGGCGATGGTTTTCCTGGAGATGACGAACGAGCGCGACCGCAACACGCCCTGTAGCCGGGGCGATGCGACGCCGCTGTGTGCCGCCCCAAAGACGACGCCCTGCACCGGAGTCGCCGCATCGGTGCCGAGCAGCACTTCTCCCCGCGCCGGACCGCTGCCGAAAGCGTCACCAGTGACGAACCAATCTTGATAGCCGTCTTTGGCAAAGTCGGTGAAAACGACGGCTCGGCTTTCGTGCTCGGCCGTACGGACTTGCTGGGCCTGCAGTTGCTTGAGCACCTCGTCGCGTTTGGCGGTAAAGTCCTTGGCCCCGTTCAGCGCCAACCACGGATACAGCGGATGTTCGATTCCTTTGGCATCGACCTTGGCGGAACGCAGGTGCTCCGCGAACTTTTCGGCCTGGCCCCGGAGCAGCTTGCTCATCAGGGCAACGGCTTGCGTCCGCGCGGGGGTCTGTGCTTCTTTCAACTCACGTAGCGCTGTCAGCGAGCGCTCCGGCGCGTCGATGAACGCACGCTGGGGGCGGGAGCTTTGCATATAGCCCATCAGGGCATGATAGTCCTTGGTGGAGATCGCATCGAACTTGTGGTCGTGGCAGCGGGCGCAGCTCACCGTCAGGCCAAGGAACGCCTTGGTCATCACGTCGATCTGGTTGTCGATGCGTTCGGCCTCGTCGATGCGAACGTCGACCGGCGAATGTTTGGCCTCGCCCAGGAACCAGAAGCCGGTGCCGAGGATCGATTCGTTGAACTTGTCGGTGGGATGCCGCCGCGGGTCGGACAGCAGGTCGCCGGCCACGTGTTCCAGGACCAATTGGTTGTACGGCACATCGGCATTGAGCGCCCGGATCACGTAATCGCGGTACTGGTACGCTTCGGGAATGTCGTAGTCGAATTCGTGGCCATACGTCTCGGCAAAGCGCACCAGGTCGAGCCAGTGCCGGCCCCAGCGCTCGCCGTAGTGGGGCGACGCGAGCAAGCGATCGACAACGGTTTCGAACCACTTGTCGGATTTGTCGCTCAGGGCCGCTTCCATGTCCTCGGGCGTCGGCGGCAGGCCGATCAGGTCGTAGGTGACGCGGCGTACGAGTGTGCGGCGTTCGGCTGCTTTTGCGGGGACCAGGCCGTTGGATTCCAGCTTGGCCAGGACGAACGCGTCGATCGGCGTTTGCGCCCACTCCTTGCGCTTCACCGCGGGCGGCTGGACGGTCTGAATCGGCTGCCAGCACCAGAACTTCTTTCGTTCCTGGAGGTCGAACTCCTTGGCGATTTTGCTGGTGTTGCCGCCGTCGGGCCACGGGGCGCCCATCTTGATCCAGGCCGCAAAATCGGCAATGGCGGCATCCGCGAGCTTCGTCTTGGGCGGCATCCGCAGCTCGTCGTCGGTGTAACGGATGGCTTTGAGGAGCAGGCTCTTGTCCGGCTCCCCTACCACGATCGACGGCCCGCTATCACCGCCCTTGAGGAGCGCGGCCCGGCTGTCGAGCAGCAGTTTACCCTTCGGCTTGGCGCCGGAATGGCATTTCATGCACTGATCGACCAGCACGGGACGGATTTTCTTCTCGAAAAACTCGACTCCCTCCGCCGACGGCTCGGCCGGTTGTCCCGGAGCGGTCCAGAGCAGAAGAGGAATCAAGGCGGGCAGGAGCGGCGCATAGCGCATAGCGGATCCTCTCGGCGGTCGGTAGGCTACGATCTAGTTTAGCCGGCCCGAGGGCGATGTCATTGCTTTTGTGGTTGATGGCGGGGCCTTTTTTGCCGTGGACATCGGTTGATACGGCCCAAACAGGACAGAATTCGGGCGCCCGTTCATGCGATGCAGCGCGGATGCGGCAGCGACATTTTTCTTCCCGCCGCCGCGCGGCGCGTTTATCATCACACCATCGCCCGTCCGCTTGCAGGACCATCCCGCCATCGTCCCTGTCTTTGCACCGCAACCGCGAGGAGCGCCATGACGCTACGTCGTTTGATCCTTGGCAAATTCCGGGTTTTGCTGCCCCTCATCGCAGCCCTGTACCTCGGCGGAGAGAGCGATGCGCAGAAACCGCAGCCGCCCGGCCCGCCGCAGTCACCGGTTGTCAGCATGCCGTTCCCGATGGGCGTCCAGCGGGGCACCACGCTCGAATTGAACCTCACCGGCACCAACCTGGCCGAACCGGTCGCCCTGTGGACGAGCATCCCCGGCGCCAAGGCCGTCATCCCGACGGACAACAACAACGGCAAGGACAACGCCAAGCTCAAGGTCAACCTCGAAGTGCCCAAGGACGCGCCGATGGGTTTCCACTCGCTGCGCCTGGCCACCACACGCGGCATCTCGAACCTGCGTCTGTTCTGCGTCGACGATTTGCCGCAGGTCTTGAAGGACGGCAAGAACGGGAGCAAGGCGACGGCCCAAGCGGTGCCGATTCCGTGCGTCGTTTGCGGCACGATGGGCGCCGAGAGCAGCGATTACTACAAGATCGCGGCCCAGGCCAACCAGAAGATCAGCTTCGAAGTCCTGGGCCGGCGCCTCGGCAGTCCCTTCGATCCGCAGATTTCGATCACCGATGCCAAATCCCAGAAAGAAGTCGCCTACAGCAACGATTCGCCCGGTTTGCAGACCGATCCGCGGGTGACACACACGTTCAAGGAAGCCGGCGAGTACGTCATCGAGATTCGCGACGTCATGCACCGGGGTGGCGGCGACTACGTGTATCGCCTGCGCATCGGCGACTTTCCCTGCGCCACTACTCCGGTGCCGATGGCTGCCAAGCGCGGCTCCAAGGTCAGCGTCGGCTTTGCCGGCCCCAACGTCGAGAACGTGCCGGCCGTCGAGGTGATGGCACCGGCCGATCCGCTCCAGGACACGGTCTGGGTGACGCCCAAGGGCGCCAACGGCATGGCCGGCTGGCCGGTTGCCCTGGCGCTGAGCGACCTCGATGAAACCGTGGAACAGGAACCAAACGACGAGCCCGCCAAGGCCAACCGCGTTCCGGTGCCGGGTGCCGTCACCGGTCGTTTCCAGGTCAAGGGCGACGTCGATCATTACGCCATCAAGCTGCCCAAGGGTCGTTTCATCATCGAAGCGCAGACGCTCGACCTCTATTCGCCCACCGAAGTCTACATGGTCCTCAAGAGCGACAAGGGCGCGGACGTCACCAAGACGAACCCACAACAAGCGCCGCGCATCGACTACAACAACGCCGCCGATGCCGAGTTTATCCTGGCGGTCGAACACCTGCATTACTGGGGCGGTCCAGCGGAGTCCTACCGGATCACTGTTACGCCCTATGAACCCGGATTTGACGTGAACCTGCTCGCGGATCGGGTGGAAGTGCCGCAAGGCGCTGGCGCCATTCTGGGCGTGCAAAACGTGGTGCGTCGCGATTACACCGGCCCGATCGAGATGACCGTGGTCGGGCATCCGGGAATCACGGGGCAGACCACGTTCACGTTGCCGGGCGGCCCCCCTCAACCGAACGTGTCTCAGGCACTTATTCTGTTGACCGCGGCGGCTGACGTGCCCATGGGCGCCTGTCCCGTCAAGGTCCAGTGCAAGGCAACCATCAACGGCAAGGCCGTCGTGACCTACGCGAGCACCAAGGCGTCAGTGAGCACCGCCCTCGGCGTCTTGCCGTTCCCGCCGCGCAACCTCAACACCCAGGTGATGGTCGGCGTCACGGAGAAGCCGCCGTTCACCCTGGCAGCCAAGTTTGACACTCCCGAAGCGACACGGGGCGCGCCGACGACCTTGACCATCTCCGCCATGCGCTCCCCCGGCTTTGACGAGGAAATCTTCCTGTCTCCCGTCGGCCTGCCGGCAAACGTGGCGCCCATGCTCAAGAACATCCCCAAGGGCGCCAATGAAATCAAGGTCCAGCTGACGCCCGCCGCCGCGGTGCCGTCAGGTTCGTATCCGATCAGCTTCACTGGCCGCGCGAAGTTCATGAACAAGGACTACGGCGTGACCGCTCCCCCCGTGCCACTGGTCATTGCCGCGCCGTTCGATCTGAAAATCGAGCCCGAAAAGGTGGCGCTGGACCTGGGCGGCAAGGTGAAGGTGAAGGTCATTGCCACGCGCAAAGGCGGTTATGCCGGCCCGATCACCTTGCAGATTCGCAATCTGCCCGCCGGTGTGACGCCTGCGGCGGCTACCATCGCCCAGGGGCAGAACGAGATCGAAATCGAGTTCGCCGCCGCAGCCAACGCCGCGGTCGGCGACAAGGCCGACGTGAACATCCTTGGCACCGCTCCGGCGGCGGGGAACCAGACCAATGCATCGCCGAACTTCACGGTGAGCGTGATCAAGAAGTAACCCGCGTACTCGTGACCGGGCTCTGCCCGGTCACGCATGGCCAGCGAGGCTCTGCCTCGCGCGATTGCGAGACACCATTAGTTGATTACCCCGTTCGCCAGGCAGAGCCTGGCGGGCCGTGCGTGACCGGGCAGAGCCCGGTCACGAGGAGTGCACTCTGGCCGATTGTCGACCTTCGAGGTGCGATTGTGGTGAACCTGTTCGAGAAGTTTTCCCAGGGCCATTCCTACGCCGACTTCCTGGCTCGACACGCCAATGAGAACCAGAAGAAGCGCTGGCACCAAGTTCACGAGCTGGTGATGCTGTCGAAGGCACAGCACGAGTTGCTGGCGTCGTTCAAGCGGACCATGCCCGTTCTTTGCCTGGCCGGTGCCTGGTGCGGCGATTGCATCAACCAGTGCCCGATCTTCGAACACTTTACCGTGGCGTCTCCGGTCATCCACATGCGCTATCTCGACCGCGATGAGCACGCGGATGTTCAAAAAGCACTGCAAATCAACGGCGGTGATCGCGTGCCCGTGCTGGTCTTCTTCAGCGAGGACGGCACCGAGGTGGCGCGCTATGGCGAACGGACGCTGAGCAAGTACCGCCAGATGATGATGGACCAGTACGGCGCGAGCTGTCCGACCGGCCTCGTCCACTCCGGCGACCCGCTCCTGATGAAGGTCGCACAGGACTGGCTGAACGAGTTCGAACGCGTGCAGTGGATCTTGCGCCTGTCGCCGCGGTTGCGACAGAAGCACGGAGATTGACTCTCATGAAACCCTCTCGCCTGATCGCGGCTTTCCTGCTGTTGCTCTTGCCGGCGATGCTGGCCGCGCAGGAGTCGCAGCCCAAGTATCCACCGCCTGCCGAGGTCAAGTCGGCATTCCTCAAGCTGCTCGATCGGCCGAAGGTTCCGCTCGACGTGAAGGCCGGCGACAGCAAGACGGAAGGCAACTTCGTTGTCGAACGCTCGAGCTTCGCCTCGGAAAAAAAGGCGGACGGCACCGTGGAGCGCGTGCCGGTGTTGCTGGTGCGTCCCGCGAAGATCGACAAGAAGCTGCCGGTGGTCATTGCTCTGCACGGGACCGGCGGCAACAAGGACAGCCAGAAAAAGCTGTTGATGGATCTGGCGGAGAAGGGCATCATCGGCGTGGCCATCGACGCACGCTATCACGGCGACCGCTCCGGCGGCGCCAAAGGCGCGGCTGCCTATGTCGATGCCATCACACGCGCCTGGAAGACGAAGGAAGGCGAGAAGCACGAGTATCCGTTCTTCTACGACACCTGCTGGGACCTCTGGCGCACGGTCGATTACCTGGTGTCGCGCCCGGACGTGGACCCGGAGCGCATCGGCATGATCGGCTTCAGCATGGGCGGCATCGAGACCTGGCTGGCCGCGTCCGTGGACGATCGCGTGAAGGTGTCGGTGCCGGCCATCGGGGTGCAGAGCTTCCGCTGGAGCCTGGAGAACGACAAGTGGCAGGGGCGGGCCAACACGATCAAGGCGGCGCATGAGGCCGCAGCCAAGGACATCGGCGAGGACAAGGTCAATCAGAAGGTGTGCAAGGCGCTGTGGAGCAAGATCCTCCCTGGAATTCTCGATCAGTTCGACGGTCCGAGCATGCTCCGGCTCTTCGCCGGTCGGCCGTTGTTGATCCTCAACGGTGAGAATGACGGCAATTGTCCGCTCGGCGGCGCCAAGATCGCGTTCGCCACCGCGGAGACGGCATTCAAGGATGCCAAGGCCAGCGAAAAGCTCAAGATCATGGTGGCCCCAGGAGTCGGCCACGCCGTGACAAAGGAACAACGCGAGGCGGCACTGGAGTGGTTTGAGAAATGGCTGAAGTAGTAGGCGCTAGTGTGCGGACCAAACTTACAGGAACGGTGTGATCCGTCCTCACAGCGGGCCCTACGGTAATTGAATCAAGCGGGCCGCGGGTTTTACCCGCGGCCCTGTCTGATTCAGGAAGCCTTGTCTTTCTCCGCTTCGCGGACAAGCTTGTCGAGCAATTGATCGAATTGCGCTTCGGGCACGCCGACCTGGCGGTCGCGGATCACGCCCTTGTGGTCGATCAGGAAGATGGTTGGGTAGAACTTGATGCCCCATTCTCCGGCGATCCGGGCCTTGTCATCGTGCCAGTTTGGCCAGGTTACCCGGCCGTCCTTGATGAACTCCTTGAGCGGCGGGCCTCCGTCGGCGGTATTGTCCACGCCAAGCAATGCAAACGGCCTGCCTTCGTACTTCTTGAGCAGGGAACGCTCGTGCGGCAGCATTCCAACGCACGGCGGACACCAGGTTGCCCAGAAGTCGAGCATGACCACCTTGCCGCGATAGTCGCTCAGCTTGAAGCTTTTGCCGTCGCCGTCAACGGCCTCAATTTCGGGAGCCGGGCGGTCGATGGTGGGCGGCCCGGACACGTTGCCTTTCTTGACGCTGGAAAGCGCACTGTCGAAGGCGCTGGTGCAGCCTGCCAAGGCCGCGCCAAGCAGCAGCATTCCCGCAGTTGTCGACACCACGCGCATGGGCCGGCCTCCTCGTGGGAGCGTTCGAAGCTGGAAGCAGTGAACCCGTGGACCGCGCCATCCTATCCGGAAGCCGGCCAGAAGTCATCGCCAGTTCGCCTGGCCGGACCGCTCCGCAAACACACAGCGCGTGGCAATTGCGCCACACCTTGAGGACGAGACAGCCGCGCGTTAAGACAAGGTTGCCCCCGTTCTCCGGAGATTCATCATGCACAGAAGCGTCCTCCTCGTCACCCTGTTGCTGATCACCGCAACGGCGCACGGCGGCGTCGGCGACCCGACCCTGGAAACCAATCACCCCCAGTACGCGGGCGAAGGCGCCTTCCAGACGATCGAGGATTGCGTCAAGCATGCAACGGCCGGCAAGACAACGCCGCAGGACAAGGCCATCGCCATGTACCTGTGGATGCTCACGCATCAGTTTCACCTGCACTCGCCGCAGGAATGGTGCGTGCCCGGCACGGTGCCCAACGCAGCCAAGGACAACCAAGAAATGGTTGTCTACGACGCCGAACGCTCGCGGTTCTCCTACGGCTATGGCCTGTGCGGCACCGTCCATGCCTGGAACGAGCCATACTGGAAGGCCCTGGGCATGAACGCCCGCCGCCGAGCGTTTCCGGGGCATACCAACAGCGAGATCGAATATGGCGGATCCTGGCACACGTTCGACACCGACATGGCCGGGCTGGTTTTTCGCAAGGACGGCGTCGTGGCGGGTTACGAGGACATCATCAAGGATCTGTCCTGCCTCGACGTAAACAAATCGCCGGTGCCGCAATATCCATTTGCGTGGCCGGGCGATTTCAACGGCATGAAGGACGGCTGGAAACAGGTCGCCAAGGGCGGCAACTGGTTCAAGATGTACAACGCCGGCTACGCGGCTCAGCCCGGCATTGTGCAGCTTCGCGCCGGCGAGCGCTTCACGCGCTACTTCGATCGCGACCATTTCGGCGGCCCGGACAAACGCCGTTTCTGGCACAGCCAGAAGGGAGGGCCGTTTCGCGATTGGACTTTCGTCAACATGGGGGCGCCGGAACACAATGGCGCCAAGTCGAATAGCCGGGGCAACGCCAGCTACTGTAACGGCGAGTTCATCTACAAGCCAAACCTTGCCGCTGCGACCTACAAAGAAGGGGTCGCCGAACAGTCCGCCACCGTGCTGCAGGGCGACGCGTCGCCGTGTCTGCGGAGCAAGGACGGTGGCGCTGCGACCGTGACGGTCCAGCACTTTTCCCCCTATGTGATCGCCGGTTGTCCGGCCGACGGTGCCAATCCCATGAGCGGTCCCGCGACCGGCGGACTGGTTGTCTCGGGCGAAACGGTCGGCACGGTGACGCTGGAAGTCTCCGCCGACCAGGGCCAGACGTGGAAGCCGGCGGGAGACGTCTCGGGCAAGTTCGAGAAAGACCTGACCAATGACGTGAAAGGCTACTACGGCTGGCACGTGCGCTTCGGCTGGAAGGGGCCCGGCGGGATCGACGCATTGAGTTTCACCACGGTCACGCAGGTGGCGCAGACGATCTACCCTCGGCTCAGGCCCGAGGGCAGCACGGTGATCTATCGTTCGGCGACGCGCGGCGTCGTGCCGGTGTTGCCCAATTTCAGCCAGCCCGAGAACGTCATTGCCCGGTACGAGGAGAAAGGCCAGCGCTCGGCCAACGTGGCCTATGCGGGCCGCGGCCCGAAGTCGCGCTTCGCCTACAACGTCCAGGGTAACAAGCCGGGAAGCGTGGTCTTCCGCGTGGATACGCCCGCCGAACTGCTGCGGGTCACTGCCGCGGCTCGTTACAACATTCGCGTCCCGCCGCCGGACAATTGTGATTTTCACCTGGACGTCAGCACCGACGGCGGCAAGACCTGGAAGCTGATGAGCAAGGCCGATGTGCCGAAGGACAACGAGTATTCCAGCGGCTACGTTTATGGCGCGGCAGATGTTTCAGCCGCCAAGGTAAATTCGGCGCTGGTGCGTGTCACCGTTTATCAAGGGGGCTATCAGGTCGGCCTGATGACGGCCGAACTCTACGGGGTCTACCAGACGCCGAAGCCGCAGCCGATGAAGCTGACCTATGCATGGAAGGAATCGGGACAGCTCAAGACGCACGTGGAGAACATCGCCGACGGCGCGCGGGAACACAAGTTCCAGGTGCCGACGGGAAAAACGATCGTTGATGAGTTCGTGCGGATGGAAGTGCCGTGACGCATCGCCGCTTGCGGCGATCAGGTTAGGTCAAAAAGGCTTTCACTTCGTCGTCGGCCAGTGGCTCGACGAACGCGCCGCCCAGGATCCAGTCGCCGCTGGGATGCTCGATGCAGTAGATGACGCGGACTTGCAACGTGCGGGCAAAATTGCGTGTCGTGCTGCGCAGATCGAGTGCAACCAGCTCGCCCGAGACGAATTCGTGGTTCAGGACCAGGCTGACGCCCCCTGCCGAGATGTTGCGAACGCGGGCGGTGTAGGCGGTGCCCTTGACCGAAGCCGCTAGCCGGCAGGAAGTTGCCAGGTTGCAAGGATAGCGGGTGGAGGCACGGCGTTCGATGCCGCTCTTTTCGGACTCTTCGGCGGACAAACGATCGGGCTGCTCGGACATGAAAGCCTCAACAGTCGAAATCGCCCTGCCATGATGGGGAGCAGGGCGAGCAGCCCTCACATCAACAGGGCTTGCAGATCATCCTCGGCGATCTTGTTGGCCAGGGTGCAGCCAATCATCCAGCCGCCGTTCGTCTGGGCCGTGGCATGCACCACGCGGCCGACCAGCGTATGCGACAGACTGGCGGTCTTCTTCTCCAGCTCGATCACCAGCAGCGTGCCGGGCTCGAAACGCCGCGTCAGCACGAGGCCGATGCTTCCGCTGGAGAGGTCCCGCACACGGGCTGGCCAGGGATCATCCTTGACGGCCGCCACGGATCGGCAGAAGGCTTCGATGCCCTGCGGTCGACGAGCCGGCTTGCCGCTATCGGGTGCCGTCTTCTTGAGCGCCGCCGTGGGATTGGTCTTCTTTTTCTTGCCGGTCGTCTTGCCTGCACCCGATCGCCGCGGCGGTCCGACGCGCCAACCCAGCCATTGCAGACACCAGACAAAGAGATTGGCCCGTCGCGGCATGATCGCCTCGAAACTCTATAGCCCAGGAAAGGAATCTCTCCAAAGGTAAGCCAATTCCCGGACACTGTCAACTTGCCGCCAACCGACCAGGCCCGAGGGGATCCAGGGAATGGATACTCGCCCGCGCCTGGGGGTGGTTGCACTGACAATCCGTGAACGGTCGGGGACCCAGGGGCGAGACTTCCCTGGCCAAGTCGCATCGTACCACCACCGAAATCAATGTCAAGCATCCGCTTGGGGAAGTTAGCACGCTTTTGTCCACCGGCGCCTGACCGCTTGACGCGACGACTTCCTTGGGTTAATGCTGGGAACCAATCCCGTTCACGAAAGGTCCGAAATGGACAAGACTGACCGATTGATCGAGCAGACCGAGCGTCTGCTGTCTCGCGTCGATGCGCTCCAGCAGGACATGCGGCAGCTGCAAGCGGACCTGAACAGCCATATCCTGGCGCTGGGGCAGCATCTGAACCGGGCGAGCAAACGCCCTGGCCCGTCGCCCATCAAGCCGTTGAGCAGCCAGGAACGACGCTCCACGCCACGGCGCAAAGGCAATCCGGTGTCCGTGGCGATTGCAGACGCTGCGGACGAATCCGAGACGATTCAGGGATGGGTCCTGGACCGATCCGCGGGCGGCTTGCGGCTGTTGGTCGATGAGGCGGTGCCGGCGGGAACCCTGCTGAGCGTGCGACCGAGCAAGGCGCCGCCCAGCTTTCCGTGGGTTCAAGTAAAGGTGAAAAGCTGTTACCCGGAACGCAAAAGCTGGAACCTGGGCTGCCAGTTTGTGCAGAAGATGTCGTGGGAAGACTTACAGCTGTTCGGGTAAAGGGGATGGAGAAATGACGAATGACAAAGCCCGAATGACGAATTGATGACCAATATCCAATGCCCAATGAAGGAGAAGCGGCTCGTTGGAGCTTCGTCATTGGTCATTGATTCGTCATTCGGGCTTCGTCATTCGTCATTTTCGCGGCTGATTATAGCTTCGGCAAGCGCCACAGGCGCAGCGTCTGATCGGCGCTGCCCGAAAGGGCGAAGCGTCCGTCCGGTGAGAAGGCGACGCTCCAGATCAACTTCGAGTGCCCGGTGAATCGCGCCAGTTCCAGACCGCTGTCGACCTCCCAGAAGCGCATGATGGTGTTTTCGCCCGGCAGCGTGTATTCGCCGGAGAGCACGTGACGGCCGTCGGGGGAGAACGCCACGCTTTGCACCAGTCCCATTTGCCCGCCAAAGCGACGGATCTCCTTGCCGCGTGCCAGGCTCCAGAGCCGCATGGTGCCGTCGGAACTGCCGGACAGGATCTGGCGTCCGTCGGGCGAGAACGCGACGCTGAGCACCCAGCTGCCGTGGCCGGCGAAGCGCTTGACTTCCTGACCCGTGGTCACGTCCCACAGGCGGATGGTCTGGTCTTCGCTGCCGTAGATGGCATGCTGTCCATCGGGCGCGAAGGCCACGCTGTGAATGAGCCAGTTGTGGCCTTCCAGCGCCTTGAGCTCGCGTCCGGACTCTACGTCCCAGGTCCGTACGGTCTTGTCCCAGCCGGCGCTGACGGCCTGAGTCCCGTCGGGCGAGAAGGCCACGCTGACCACTGCCGCGGTGTGGCCGCCGCCGCCGCCGAACAGGACTCGCCCACCGCCGAACTTGCGGATTTCCTCGCCGGTCTCGACGCTCCAGAGCCGAATGCTGTGATCCGAGCTGGACGACAGCAGCTGAGTGCCGTCGGGCGAGAAAGCCACGCAGGTGACGCCCTCGGTGTGCCCCTCGTAGCGCGTCAGCTTCTTGCTGCTCTTCACGTCCCAAAGCCGAATTGACTTGTCTTCGCTGGCGGAGGCAATGCGCCGGCCATCGGGCGAGAAGGCGACGCAACGAACGGCGTCGGTGTGCCCTTCGAGGACGCGCAGCTCGGTGTCCGGAGCCGCTTCGCGCACGGCAGGGATGGCCGCCGCTGCTGTATTCGGCCTGGCCGGCGTGGGCCTCGAGGGAGGAGTCGCGCCGAGCTTGGCGGCGGCCGTGGCCGGGGGCGTCTTGGACCGCCGTTTTGCCTTGGTCTGCTGGACCGCTTGTGCATGCGCCTGGACGGCTTCTGCTCGGCGTGCCTTGGCCTCGCGATTATTGGGGTCCAGTTCCAGCGCCTTGGTATAGTCGGCGATCGCCTGATCGAGGTTGCCCTTCTTGGCCTGCGCCAGTCCGCGATTGACGTACGCGAGCGGCAGCTTCGGGTCCAAACGCAATGCTTCGCTAAAGTCCGCGATGGCACGGTCGAACTCGGCGCGCCGCGCATGGGCCGAGCCACGGTTCAGATAGGCCAGCGCCAGGTTGGGATCGAGCTTGAGGGCCATCGTGTAGTCGGCGATGGCCCGCACCGGATCCTTTTTCTTGACGAAGGCCAGGCCCCGATTGACGTAGGTCAATGCCAGGCGCGGATCGAGGCGCAACGATTCCGTGTAGTCGGCAATCGCCTGATCGAATCCGCCCGCGGTGGAATAGGCATTGCCACGCCCCTGGTAGGCCAGGGCGCTGCGGGGATCGAGCTGGATCGCACGGGTGAATTCCGCCACCGCCCGCTCGATGTCGCCTTTGAGCCGCAAGGCGATGCCGCGCTGAACACAGGCCGCTGCTTCTTCGACCTCGGCACCAGCGGGCGCCGCCTCGGGCTTGGGCCGCGAAGCTTCAGATGCGGACGGATTCAACGCCTGCAGGATGGCGCCGAAGCCCGCCGGACGACGGCCCACGTTCCAGGCGGTACACTGACCGAGCAGCTTGCGCCAGGCCGGGTGCAGGGCCTCTTTCTCCTGATCATCGGGCTCCGCACTGCGCAGCATGGCGTAGTAACAGGTCCGGCCAAAGCTGTAGATGTCGGCCGCGGGACCAATGCCGACCCCTTCCAGGCGTCCCAGCTGCTCCGGAGCCGCGAACTCCAGGGCAAGATTGACGCTCGCGCCGAGCGTCGTGCCGTTGCGCGCCGGCGAGTTGCCGAGCATCGCCCGGATCGCACTCCGTTTGATGCCGACCCCGAAACTGAGCAACTTGACGCGCCAGCCTGCTGCATCCTTGCGAATCAGGACGTTGGCCGGCTGCAGGCTGCGATGGACGATGCCCTTTTCATGGGCCGCGAGCAGGGCCTCCGCCACCTGACGTGCGATGGCCAGCAGATCGGCGGCGCTGAGCGAGCCGTGCTGGGCGAGGTAATCGCTCAACGGCAGGCCATCGAAGTGTTCGCGGACGAGGAACGGACGGGTCTGGGCGCTGTCGGCGAAGTCGCAATCGCGCAGGCGGATGATACCCGGCTGCTCCAGCGCGTCCAGGGCCTGCACGTCGCGGAAGACTTCGCTAATGCTGCGATCGATTGCTTCCGCACGCAGGGCCTTGACGACCACGGCACTACCGGAATTGCGATGGCGGCACAAGAACGTGACGCCAAAACCATCGTGGCGCAGGATGCTTTCCGGATCGTACTTGCCGATCGGGAAGGGGGCGAAGCGTTCCGGATCGCGCGCACAAGCGCTCTTGAGGTACGTCAGTGCTTCGTCCCACTGCCGGCGCTCCAGGGCGACTTCGTAGGCACTGGCAAGAATCTCGCCCTGCGTCAGCAGGTCGTGAACCAGGCCGGCGGCCGCCTGAAAGTCTTCCGCAGCGCCGGTCAACTCGCCGGCCAGCGCCTGGAGCTTGCCAAAGGCGTTGACCACCGCCGGCGCTTGCCGCTGCTCCCGCGGGAGTGTCCGGTAGTGTGCGATCAGCGCCTGCAGCGGTGCACGTTCCTCGTCGCGCGCCGCGAAGAGGTCGTCGGGCCGCAATTCGCGCTGGTCGAGCCGATGCGCCCGGAGCAGATCCAGCGCTTCCTTCAGCCAGGGTCGTTCCGCCGCGTCCGGACGCTGGAGCTCCGCTTGCAGGTCCAGAATGCCATGTGTTTCGGCGCTGATGCTTCGACTCCCTTCCAGGACGTCGTCGATGGTTCGGTCTTGCGTAGTCTTCATGTCGGCCAGGGCGTTCAGGGCACGGTTCCAGGTTTCCCGGCAGGCCCGTGTTCGGCCAATCGTCGCGCTTTGCCTCGAGGCGGAAAACCACGGGGCCGGCGACGCGCCGAAGACCGGGCTGTCGGCTACTATAGAGCGCGGGTGAAAGGAATATAAGGGAAACGAGTGAGCGAATCATCACAAAAATACGGCAATCCGTCGTGGCAGCGCTGGACAGAGCCCGCAGATCGCGCACACCGCGCAACTCCACGTTGGGACGAAATCGCGTCCCCCCGATGAGGACGAAGCGTTGTCCGCCGTCGTTCACGCGTTGAAGAGCGCGGACGACTGGCCCCAGCGTTCCTGAAAGACCAGCTCCCCCAGGGGATGACGACCCTTCCAGCCGGTTTCTTCCAGCATGGGCCGGACGCGAAACTCCAGCGGATAGCCGACGCAGAGATATGCCACGAGTTGAACGCCGTCCGGCAGCCCCAGCAGCAGTTGCGTCGCTTCGCGGTCGAGGATGCTGACCCAGCCGACACCGACGCCCTCTGCACGCGCTGCCAACCACAGGTTTTCGACCGCCAGGCAAGTGCTGAAGAGGTCCGTTTCCGGCATCGGCGCCCGCCCCAGGACGAATGGAGCGCTCCGGCGCCGGTCGCACGTGACCGCCACGTTCAAAGGGGACTCCAGGATTCCTTCCAGCTTGAACGACCCATAGAGTTCCTTCCGGGCATCGTCCGGGACTGCTTCCAGTTCCTGGCGATTGCGCTCTTCGAACAGCGCTCGTACCAGACGCCGGGTTTCCAGCGACCGGATCAAAATGAAGTTCCACGGCTGCATGAAGCCGACCGAAGGCGCCGCGTGGGCTGCGTCCAGAATCCGACCCAGGACGGCGTCAGGCACCGGATCGGAGCGAAATTGACGCACATCGCGCCGCGCCCGGATGACGCGGTAGACCACGTCCCGGTCGGCTGGGGAAAACTCGTCGGGTTCCATGCGACGACTCATCGAATGGGGGCCACGCGACCGCGCACATGCATGCCCGGGAGCAGTTCACCGGTGGGGTTGGGCAGAACGGCTCGCACCTGGATTGTGCCGGTCTTGGCATCGACTTGGTTGGCCGCGAAATCGATGACGCCCTGATAAGGAAAGGTCTTGCCGGTCCGCAATCCAATTTCAACAGGATGCTTCGCGTCGCGGAGGTTTGCTCCCTTCTTGAGTCCAGCGATGAGTTTAAGGAGGACTCGTTCCTCCACGTCGAAGTAAGCGTGCAGCGGTCCGGCCGCGGTGAGGACGCCGAGAACGCCTTGATCGGCGATCACGAGGTTGCCCGGCGTGACAAGTGACTTGCCGATGCGGCCGGCGATGGGAGCGCGAATGCGCGTCCATTCGAGGTTCAGCTGGGCCATCTCCAGTTCTGCTTTGTGCATCTCGATCCGTGCCGCGGCGACATCTGCTTCACCCATCGCTTTGTCAAGGTCTTCCCGGGATGCCGCACCCTTGGCCACGAGGGCCTGAAGCCGCTTGGCGTCTGTCTGCGCGATCTTCTGCTGCGCTTGCGCGAGCATCACTGCTGCTTTCGCCCGGTCGAGTTGCGCTGCATACGGCCGCGGATCAATTTCGATAAGCATGTCGCCCTGCTTGATGTCATCGCCATCACGGAAATTGACTTTCATCACATAGCCGGTAACGCGTGGCTTCAACTCCACCACGCTCGTGGCGGCCAGCACCCCGGTGAGTTCGGGCAGCTCGTCATCCTTCTGGGCCAGGACGGATCGCAGCATCAGGGTCGTGCCGACGATGGCCAGGAAGGCAAGGTGCGAATACTTCACGGGTAGACCTCCGCGATAGGAGTCATGGGACGTCGGCCCATTGTCAATGCGACATGCGACCCGTGCCAGAGAAAAGAACGGACGAACTGAATGCCACGTACTGAAGCGAGTTCCCAGTGGCACGGACATTTCTGTCCGTGCAGTTTGGCGATTGCACGGACAGAAATGTCCGTGCCACCGTTGCCGCACACCGGTTTGTTCCAATGGGCATCAGGCACTGTTGCGCGAAGCCCTCTGCGGGCTGTTCCGGCAACGGTGCCTGACACCCCCTTGGGCGGACTCTGACTTCAAATTTCGCGGAACAGCCCGCTGTTATAGATCACGTCGACCGATCCATCTTCGAGGAACTGGACCGTCACCGTGTAGCTGCCGTAGTTGTAGATCGTGCGATTGCCGCGGTGCATCATCTGCGGCGTGCCCTCGGGCAGGGCAAGCGGCACCACGACCAAGGCGCCCGTGAAGCAATGCTTGAAGGTCACCAGGCAGGTCGGGCGTGGGGGGCAGTTGTAGGGTTGGCGGCCGCGAATGTTGATGAGCTCGCCGGGCGCGCCGGTGGGACCGGGGGCTAGCGTCATCGGGCCGGGGCCGGCGGGGACGTAGTGATAGCGCACAATGGCAGCCGAGGCCACGTTGCCGCAGAGCAGCAACGCAACCACGGCACCGAATGTCAGCAAGGCATTCCTTGCGATCGTCATGAAACTTCTCCGGTGGACAAGGGGGCCGAGTCCGGCAACACCGGACTCGGCCCCGAGGCATCAGTACGGCACCGGCGTGCCCAGCGAGGCGGGCTGGACCGTGGCCGGAGCGATTGGCGCGGTCGTCGGCAGCGGTTCTTCCGCCGGCGAATAGCCGCACGAGCAGGGGCAGGCGCACGGACGGCAGCAGTGGCGCTTGTGGCAGCAGCCCGTCATCAGGATCGACGCAATCAAGAGAAGTCCGGCACAGAAGGTGCGCAGAAACATGAAAATCTCTCCTCTTTGTCTCCCGCGTGCGAAAACCACGTTGGTCCGCGGCGTCGTGGGCCGGGCCGGTGGTACGCGGGAGCGATGGGAACCTGTCTGGATGAGTGGGGACAAGCCGCGACAGGATCGGACTGGCCTGTTCCCCGTTCCGCAAGGCTGCGCTCGGATCGCGGCCTCACAAAGAGTATGCGCACAGGGATCGCGGAGGCAACCGGTTCGTGGTCAGGAAGGGCGCGCAGGCGCGGCGGGCGCGCAAGATGTGCGGGTCGTGCAAGGTGGAGAGGCGAGCGGAGAACGAAACGTCCTCCGCCCGCCGGCGAGTCGTAGACTAGCGAGGCCCGCAGCAACCGGGAGCGGCCGGCGCGGCGAACGCCTGAACCGGAGCAGGTCCGCCGGGCGCGCAAGGCGCCGGGCACGGGGCCGGGCAGCAGGGCGGCGCACTGCTGACGCACGGGGGGCTGCAGCACTTGTTGTGGCCGCATTTGCACCCCGTTGCCGTCAGGGCCGCTGCCACGGCCAGTCCCAGGCAGAGATGGCGCAGCAACATGATGTTCCTCCTCTCGACGAAGGGCGCCGGCGCTGAAGCTGCCGCCGGCCGCCATGGACAAAAACCGAGCATCGGCCACGGCCCGCACGCATGTGCGCCGACGTGGACCACGGCCCTCCAAGGGCTGTCACGCTTCACGATGGTGGAACAACGGTCGAGATGACGTTGCTCCTTCTTCTGTTCCCGTTGGCCGCGCCCGAGTGGTTGCGGCCATCATCAAGGGTAGGAAGGGCGGGGATTTCAAGCAACGCGATTTGGCCTTTGCGGCGCGGCAAATTCGCCGCACCCGTCACCCTGTACCGGGTGCGCGGAACGGACCAATGACGGTGTCGAGAGGGAGTATGTCGGCTTTGACGCCGGGCGCGGCGCGTCAATCAGGGCGACAGTTCCGGAAGCACCAGCGGTTCGTTATTGATGGGATTGCGCAGCAGGAAGTCCTTTAACCGCCATTGGCCGTCCGGATCGCGGATGAAAATCGCCTCCACGCGGAAGATACGATCGAAGTCGCCGCCCGGAGCGATCGGCTTGGCCAGGAACCGAATGCTTGCCGTCGCCGGCTCTCCAGCCTTGGCGGGAAGAAACTCGACCTTGTCGATGTTCGACAAGCGCAGCTCCGCCACCTCGCCGCGGCGAAGGGCCGCGTCCGCGTACTGGCGAAATTCCTGCTTGTCGGTCGAGCGATAGCGAAACTGTTCGGAGATGTGCTGGAAGATGCGATCGACGTCCTTCGCCTTCACGCCCTCCGCCATCTCGTTCACCTTCCGCTTGATCTGGGCCGAGTCGCTCTCGGGGCCAAACAGCGCCAGCAGCAACAACACCAGGGCAACTGCACCCACGCCGCCAAGCCCATACAGGCAGCGACGATCGCGCGTGCGGACCCAAATCATCCCCAGGACGATGGCGGCAATGCCGAGCAGAAGGAACAGTGTCGAACGGTTGTCGGTCAACTTCTGGAGCACGGGACGCTCCGTGTGATAGGCGTTAAGCTCCCACGACCGGAGTGCGCTTCGCCGGCGTCGAAGAAGATTTGCCGCGGACCGGACTGGCGCTGCGCGCCGCTTCCGGTTGCCGGAAAAAGACACAAGCAGTCACCAGCAGCCCGATGCTGCACGCAATCGACGTGCGCCGCAGCGTCGCGTCATGGGCGAACAGTGAAGCAGCGCGTGCGACGCCCTGCGATCCGTCCATCCCATCATCGAACAGCGGCGCGGAGATTACCAGCACGAATAAGCCGACTGAAAGGGTGAGGGTCAACCAGTAGAGCATGCGCGGCAGCAAGAGACAACCTCCTCGTTCCCAAGGCCGGTTTCCGTAGTTTTTGTAATAGGGTGCGTCAAGCGTACTCGCGCGGACGCACCGGCCCCGCGCGGAGCTGTCACGTCATTGCAAGGGCCGGTTTCCGTAGGGTGCGTCAAGCGTACTCGCGCGGACGCACCGGCCCCGCGCGGAGCTGTCACGTCATTGCAAGGGCCGGTGCGTCCG
>JAIEMG010000321.1 GCA_019752375.1 Gemmataceae bacterium
AGCTTGGGTACGAGGGAAGAAACTACGCTGCGAATCGGTGTCAGACACTGGCGCAACTTCAAAACGCGCAAGCAAGGGATCAAGCACACCCTTGCTTGCGCGTCGGGCTCCATTCGATTACGCCTGCAACACGTATTCGGTGGATGCGGTGCGGAGTGCGTCGATGTGCGTGCGGCCCCAGTCGACCATCTCCTGGATGCCTTCGGTCAGCGGCACCTCGGGCCTCCAGTCCAGGTCGCGCTGGATCGCGGTGCTGTCGATCCAGTATTGCGAGTCTTCGCCCATGCGATCGTCCGTCACCTGGCACAGTTCCTCGAAGCGAACATTCATCGCGTCCGCAACCAGGGCGACGATATCGCGGATCGTTACCGGCCCCTTCGGACCGACGTTGTAGATCGAGCCCAGCGGCGCCGACTCGCACACGAGATGGATGGCGCGGGCCAGATCGCGGGCGTGGATGTACGACTTTTTGGCCCGGCCGCCGCCGTGCAGGGGCAATTTCGATCCCGTCAAGCCGCAGAGCACGGCGCGGGGAATGACGCGGTGCAGCTGCTGGCCGGGAGCGTATGCATTGGACGGCCGCAGGATGGTCATCGGGAAGTTGAGCACGTGCGCCAACGACACCAGGTGCAGGTCGGCCGCGGCCTTCGAGACCGAGTACGGGCTGGTCGGCCGCAGCGCCGCGTCTTCGGTGACGGGAGAGGTTACCGAGCCGTACACTTCGGAACTGCCGATTTGCACCCAGCGTTCGAGGTAGTCGCGGTGCGTAAGCTGCTCGGTGATTTTGGCCAGGGCGGTGATGTTCGTGTCGTAGAAGCGCCACGATTTCTTCCACGAGGACGCATGCGCCAGGGCTGCGTAGTTGATGATGACGTCGGGCTTCTCGGTGTCGAACAGCTCGAACAGGCGGTCCTGCTCGTAGACCATGTGAATCTGGTGATAGGCGTAGCGAGGATCGCCGCGGCCGACACCCAGGGTAAACGGTTCCGGCTTTTCCGGGTTGCGGCCGACGCAGATGACCTTGCTCGGCTTGGCGTTTTCCAGGAGGTAGCAGGCCGTGTGGACGCCGAATGGGCCGTTGCCGCCGAGGATCACATACTTCTTCATGCGGTCACTCTCCGATTGAAGGAATAAGGCGCTCAAGTCCACGGGTTGCGATCCATGGACGTCTCATGCGTTGTAGAAGCCGCGCATTGTTTCCACGAGGAAGTCGATCTGTTCCGCCGTGACGTGCTGATGCGCCGGCAGCGTGATAATTTCCCGCGCTTGCCGTTCGCAAACGGGGAAGGCGCCGGCGCGATATCCCAGGTCCCTTGCCGCGCGTTGCAGGTGCAGCGGGATGGGATAGTGGACTCGTGCCTCGATCCCGCGTTCGTTCAGGTGCGTCAGCAGCTCATCGCGGCGGGCCACGCTCGCGATGTAGAGCTGGTAGACCTCGAGATAGCCCGCGGGCCGGCGCGGCGACTGGACGAATTCGCGCAGCGACGCCAGGCCGGCATCGAGGCGCTGGGCATTAGCCACGCGTGTCTCGATGATCTCGTGCATCTTGTCGAGCTGACGCAAGGCGACGACGGCCTGCACCGGCTGCAGGCGATTGTTGACGCCCCAGAATTCGACGTGGTCGCGGTCTTTCAGCCCGTGGTTGCGGTACAGGCGCAGGAACGCGGCGGCTTTGTCGTCGTTGGTCACGACGATGCCGCCGTCGCCCCAGACGTTGAGCGGCTTGAGCGGATGCATGCTGAACGCACTCGCCTTGCCAAAAGTGCCGACGCTGCGTCCGTTCACCTTCGCGCCCACCGCGGGACAGGCATCTTCCACGACCGGAATATCGTGCTGGCGCGCAACGGAGACAATGCGTTCGATGTCGGCGGGACACCCGCCCCAGTGCACGGGGAGAATGGCGCGCGTGCGCTTCGTGATGGCGGCCTCGATGCGATTGGCGTCGATCTGGTAACGGTCGTCGCAATCGACGAACACCGGCCGAGCGCCGACGGCGACAATGGCACCGACCGTCGCGACGAATGTGTTCGGCACCGTGATGACTTCATCGCCTGCTTTGACGCCGACGGCCTTGAGGGCCAGGATCAATGCATCGGTGCCCGTGTTGGTCCCGATGACGTGTTTCACGCCCAGGTAGTTGGCGAATTTACGCTCGAATTCCTCGACGAACGGTCCGAGCGTGAATTCACCACTGGCTACCAGGCGGCGCAGGTCGGCGAAATACTCATCGACCTCGGCGAACTGCTGATCGAGATAGGCGTACTTCACCTGCATGGCTCAGTCCCCTCGGCGATAAAAGCGTTCGATGGATTCGATGACCTGATCCTGCTGTGCATCCGTCATGCCGGGATAGAGCGGCAAGCTCAGGATGCGGTCAGCGGCACGCAACGTCTGGGGGAAGCTGTGGGCGTTGTACCCCAAGGTTCCCGCGGCCGGCTGCAGATGCAACGGCGTGGGATAATGCACCAGGGCCTCGATGCCGCGATCGGTCAGGCAGCGCTGCAGCGCGTCGCGTCGGTCGGCCTGGATCATGTACGTTTGATAGACGCAATACTCCCCCACCCCCTCGGTCGGCACTTCGACATGACGGGCAAGGTGCTCGTTGTAGCGAAAGGCCAGGCGGCGCCGTTCCTCGGTCCACTGGTCCAGATGGCGAAGCTGAACGCGCAAGAGCGCGGCCTGCACCTCGTCGAGGCGGGAGTTGTAGCTCCAAAACTGGCAATCGTCGCGCGTACGCAAGCCGTGATTGCGAGCCCGCGTCAGCTGTTGAACCAGGACCGAGTCGCGCGTCGTGACTATGCCGCCATCGCCGAAGGCGTGCAGATTCTTGAGCGGGTGCATGCTAAAGCAGGCAGCCCGGCCCCAACTCCCCACCGGACGCCCATGAAGCTGGGCGCCGACCGCCTGGGCCGCGTCTTCCAGGACGAAGAGGTTGTAGCGCTCGGCAATTTCCAGGATTTCCGGCATCCGCGCGGGGCGGCCGGTGAAGTGGATCGGAATGATGCCGCGCGTCCGCGGCGTAATCGCCATCTCCAGCGCTTCGGGATCGATGTTGAGGTCGGGACCAATGTCCGCGAAGACCGGGCGAGCGCCGACCAAGGCAATGGCCGCGGCGCTGGCGGCGAATGAGTTCGGCGCCGTGATGACCTCGTCGCCCGCGCGGACGCCGAGGCCACGCAGCGCGAGGTGCAAGGCACACGTGCCGCTGCCGACGCCAACCGCGAAGCCGACATTGCAGCAGAACGCAAATTCGCGCTCGAAGGCGGCAACCTGTGGACCGAGGATGTAACGGCCGCTATCGAGCACGGTCTCGAAGGCGGTCATCAGCTCGTCCTTGATCGCAGCGGCCTGCGCGGCGAGATCGCTGTACGGCACCTGAAAGCCAGGGCGGCGATTCAGTTCGGGCGGTGTGGTGACGAGCATCGTGCTCTCCTGATCCCGGGCTCTGCCCAGGGACGATGGGATGGTTTACGCGGCAGCCGCGAGCTGTCCGGCCGTCATGGCCAGCGCTTCGTGCAGCGGGGTAAAAGCAAACGAGGGAAACGCTTGCAGCAGGGCGCTGATTTCAAAATGGCGATGGGTGATCGGCGCATTACGCTCTTGACAGTCGATGCACACCGGACGCTCGCATAGTTTCGTGATCGTGCGCGCCAGCACCGCGAACGAAACAGCGCGCCCTGCCGCGACATTCAAAGTGCCGATGCTGCGACGCAACAGGCACTGGCCGAGCAGGCGCGTGAAGTCGCGAATGTAAACGTGGTCGCGCTTCTCTTCGCCATCGCCAAACAGGCGAATCTTGCCATCGCCGCGAGCCGAGCGCAAAAAGCGGTTCGGTCCATAGCTATTGTGCGTGTCCGCGGGGCCGTAGAGCGCCACGGGACGCAGAACGAGAAAGGGCGTCTGCGATTTCTGCGCCGCCAGGGCCAGCATCCGTTCGCGTGTGACGTGCATCAGCCCGTACAGCGTATCCGGGGCCGTCGGCGTGGTTTCTCGGAGCAGTCCGGCATCGTCGGCATAGACGGCGTCGGAGCTGATGTAGGCAACGTGAGCCAGCGGCGTCTTCTCCAGCACTGCAGCTACGTGCTCGCCCATCGACAGGTTGCGCATCAGGGCGCGCGTATCCCTGCCCCGGTCCGGCGTGATGGCGGATGCGAAGACCAGGGTGTCGTCCTTGCGCAGGAGTGACTGCAAGCGCTCGACGGAGCTCGCTTCCAACAGGTTCACGTTGCGAGAGGAGAGCCCCAGCGTTTCCACGCCAAGAGAACTCAGGTGGTCCATCAGGTCCCGGCCGACAAAGCCGGACGCGCCCAGCACAACGACGCGGCCACGCAACGCCGGGGCCGGTTGCAGGTGTCGAATCACGCTACGGTCTCCTTTACTTCAAGCGGCTCGCCGAGCCGGACATGGTCGAAGCCTTCGCGCATGCACCGCGCCTTGTCGAGGACGCCAAACGGATCGACGATGGTACGGCCACGCATCCGCTCGCGCAGCAACGCCAGGTTCACCAAAGCGAACTCACGCCAGGGCGTCACGATCGCGAGTGCATCGGCGTCACGGCAGGCGTCCAGCGCCGTATCGACCTGGCGGAAATGGGGCCGCCCCTCGGACGACAGCACCGCCCGCGGATCGTAGGCACGCACCCAGGCGGTTCGTAACGCTTCGATCAGGTGGACCGCCGGGGAGTTCTTCAAGCTCGCGGTGTCGGGCTTGTAGGCCAAGCCCCAGACCGCGACCGTCGGGCTATCGTTGCGGGTCAACACCTCCGAATGCAGCACACGCAGCACCCAGTCGCGCCGTTGCCGAGAGTTCGCGACCCAGGCATCGACAACCCCGGCGTCGGCGCCCACCTCATTCGCGAGTGTTCGCACCGTCGCCAAATCGCGTTCCAGATTGCCGCCGGACAGGCCCAGGCCCGGCGCCAGATAGGCGGATGGTCCAATCCGGGGATCGAGCTTCAAGGTAGGCACAATCTCCGCCCAGTCGGCGCCGAGCTTCTCGCAAAGGTCCGCCAGCGTATTGGTGACGCTGACCGAAGAGACCAGGTACATGTTGATCGCCAGCTTCGTCAGTTCGGCACTTTCGTAGCGCATCGGGAAGATTGGGCATCCGAACGCGTCCAGCAATTCTCGATAGGCGGCGGGCAGCGGCTGACGCGGATCGTCGCAGCCCACAATGAACCGCTCGGGCCGGAGCGCCCGTTCCAGCGCGCGACCCAGGATCAGCGTTTCCACCTGGTAGTACAGGCTCAGGTCTCGCCATTCCGGGGTACTGCGCAGCCGCTGTTCCCAGCGACGTGTGAAGCCCGGCGACACCTGGCTAAGAAGGACCAGGGCCGTGCCCGGCGCGGAGTTGGCGAGCAACTCCATCATGCGTTCGTGAAGGACGCTCACGTCGCTGCGGTCGCCGGCGTCGGTCGGAACGTCCAGCGAAAGGTAATTGACGTCGCACTCGCGGAGTTCGCGCACGTCCGGGGTAAAGCGGATGCGCTCACGGTGCGTTTCGAGCAACTTGGCCAGACCGGGTTCGTACACCGGCAGCCGCCCCTGCTGCAGATCGGTGCACAGGGCGCGGTCGGGATCGAAGGCGAGGACCTCGAATCCCTTCGAGGCGGCGGCGATGCTGGAAACGAGCCCCAGGTGTGACAGCCCCGCAAAACCGATCATGCAGCCTCCCTTTGCTCGGCCCGGTGCGCCAGGTCGCCGAGTACCTGATTGATCCAGATGTCGTTGGCAAAGTCGGGAAGGGCGCCGTCCCGGCACAGGGTCTGGAAGTAAGCGTACTCCCGGGCCCAGGTCAGATCGGGCGACTCGAAAATCTGCGTGTCTTCCTCCGGCCGGCCGCTGGGGAAGACGCGTCGCCGTACGGTCAGCGTGCTTGGCCCCCACTTACAGAGCCCGCGGACATGAGCGCTGCCGGTCTCGCCCACCACATCAATTTCGAATGAGTTGCGCCATGACACGAGGCTGGCGCTGAGTTCCAGCGACGGCATACCGGCGGCGCCGAAGGTCACATGATCGAGGGCCTTGTTTTCGAAGCGGCTGCCGAGCCACGGCGTGAATGCTCCGCGAGGCCGGCCAAGCAGGAACGCCGTCAGGTCGAGCAGGTGTGAACCCAGGTCGCCGAGCACGCCCAGGCCCCGATCGCGCCACGGCGACTGAAACACGTCGCGTGCCGTGCCGTTGCCGTAGAACATGCGTGCCAGGTACACTCGCCCCACTCGTCCCGATGTGATCGTACTCTTGAGCGCTGCAACCACCGGCTCGAAGCGATGGTTGTAGGCGGTGTAGCAAATTGCCTTCATGCCGCGGGCCGTGCGGGCCAGGTCGTGCAGTGCTTCCGCCGATGCGAGCAACGGTTTCTCGACCAACACGTGCTTGCCGTGGCCGAGCAGGTAACGCAGCAAATCGACCTTGTCGTGGTCGGGCGTGCAGACCAGGGCCGCATCGTAGGTGTGCAAGGGCACGTCGCGGAGCGTCCGGTACTTCGCGCCGTCCGCCACGGGGTCCACGGTGGCGACCGCGTCCGCACCACAAACCGTCCGTCGTTTCTTGCCCTGCGTACCCAGTCCCACAATGACGCAACGCATAAGACGCTCTCATCCGATGAGTCTTGAGACGGAATGACGCTTCGCCGTACGCTCCATCACACCGCGCACAGGTATTGCATTCGCTTCTGGAGCGCGTCTAGTTTCTTGAGCACGTCCGTTGGCGCCACGGGGTTGTTCACTTCGCGTTCGCAGATGACTGCCGCGGCCATCGAGCCCAGGATCGATGCCATCACGGGCGATCGCGTCGCCACCAGGGACAATGTTGCATAGGCGAGCAACGCATCGCCGGCGCCGACGGGATCGACCAGCTTGTCCACGAAGCTGTCGATCGTGAAGAACGAACGCACGTCGTGGCTGGGGGCGCGGTAAGTGATGATGCCCTTGTCGCCCAGCTTCAGGATCAGCGTCTTGCACCGAGCGCGCTTGTACAGTTCCAGCGCCAGCGGCCGGATCGTCGAATCTTGATCGCACAGCGAGAAACGCGTCTCCAGCTCGTTGGGCGTGATGAGGTCAAATCCCTCGAAATCGAGGATGTTGCCCCAGCGGCTGGCCACCTGGCTGTCGGCGACGCTGAGCGCGCCGGCCGGCAGGCTTGCCGTCAGCTCGGGAATGGTGCGGCGGCTGAAGATGCCGTGGCGGAAGTCGCTGAAGATCACCGCATCGACGCGGTGGCCGGCAACCGCCGACTTCAAGTGATCCAGCGCGCGGTCGGAGATGGGCCGATTGTCCAGCTTGTCCATCTTCAACATGCGATGGCCGTCGGCAAGGAAGACGTTCTTCTGCGTCGTCGGCCGCGTGTGATCGATGAATGGTTCGCAGACAACCCCGGCTGCTTCCAGGTCGCGGAGGACAAAGTCCTTGAGCGGATCGTCGCCCAGCACGGTGGAGAAGCGCACCTTCGCCCCGGCCTGGCACAGGTGCTTGGCCACCACCGCGGCGCCGCCCAGGGCATCGACCTGCGTCTCGTATTTCAGGCTGCCTGTCGGCGACTTGGTGATGCCGCCAAGCAATGAGCAGTAGACGTGCGAATCGACGATCGTATCGCCGACGACGTGGACGTGGATCCCCGCCAGCGCGTCGATGGCGCGGCGCAGGGCGTCCACCGTGATATTCTCCGATTCCATCAGCACGGCAAGCTTTTCGGTCGCCAGCTTGGGCGGCGCCTGCTCGATGAAGCACGACGAGGAGAAGACCACGTCGCCGGGCGTGAAGATCATCTCCCCGCCGAACGACTCCAGGGCCGCGATTTCCTCCGCCGTCTTGGGATGCACGCCGCCGCCGCTGGTATACTCGTAGCCCTTGGCGAAGTAGTCGGGCTGGATGAACTTGATGTTCTCGAGCGGCTCCGGGTTTTCATCGACCAGCACGTAGTCCACCATCTCGAATGCGGCCAGGTTCATGGCTCGCAATTGCTGCGGGACAAACGGCCGGAAGCTCGCCTTGGTGATGTGGGCGTCGCAGGTCAGGCTGGCGACGAGGATGTCGCCTTTGCTCTTGGCATACATCAAGTGGCGCACGTGTCCGGGATGCACCAGGTCAAAGGTGCCGTGACACATGATGACCGAGCGCTGGCGCGGCCGGGGGCCGAGCAGAGCGCGGAGTTCGTCGCGGCTCTTGATTTTTCGCCGGTAGTTGGTTTGGCCTGCGCTCATCGTGAGTTCCCTGCAAGCATGGTGAACCAGTTCTTCGTCGCCGCCTCGATGGCCGGCACGTCCCAGACCGGCGCGGTGCGCCAGTAATCGATCTGTTCGAGCATGGCGCCGACGCCTTCTTCGAAGGAGACGCGCGGCTCCCAGCCCAGCTCCTGGCGGATCTTGCCGATATCCGCCCAGGTGCAGTCGGGCTCCCCCGGACGTTTGGGCACGTAGATCACTTCGCCTTCAAGCAGTTCGACCAGCCGGTTGACGGACTGGGGATTGCCGGCGCCGAGGTTGTAGATCTCTTGCGTGTACTTCGATTCGGCAGCGCGCAGGAAGGCATGGGCAACATCGGTGACAAACACGAAATCGCGCCGCTGCGTGCCGTCGCCAACGACAGTGAAAGGCTTGCCCGCCAGCTTCTGGGCGAGAAAGACGCCAAAGACCGCGCCGTATGCGCCGCTGGTTCGCGACCGTGGCCCATAGGCATTGAAGATGCGGATCGACACGACCGGCAACTTGTAGACCTGTCCCCAGTGCAGCACCGCTTGCTCGCCCTGGTACTTACTCAGGGCGTAGGGGTATTGCGGCCGGATCGGCGCGTTTTCCGTCGTCGGCAGCTCGGTGGTCAGACCGTAGCAGGACGACGAAGCGGCGTAGACGAACTTCTTCACGCCGGCGTGCCGGGCGGCCTCCAAGGCGTGGACCGTGCCCTGGACATTGGCCGACATGTACTCGGTCGGCTTGTCGATCGACGGCACGATGTCGCCGATGCCCGCGAAGTGGAAGACGTAGTCCACGCCACGAAACGCGGCGTCATTCGCGGGAATCGCACGCAGGTCGCGCGGGTCGAGCACGAAATTCGGGTCGCCGGCATGGTGCTCGACGTTGGCAGTCCGCCCGCCGCACAGGTTGTCGATGCCGCGCACCCGGTAACCTTGCTCCAGGAGCCGGTCGACCATGTGGCTGCCGATGAAGCCGGCGGCGCCCGTCACGATGGCGTATTGGCGCATGTCACGCGACCCTCAGGAGAGACTTGCGCACGGTCTTCACGTTGACGTAGCAGTCGTTGAAGCTGTCGCCGAACTTGCCGGCACGGAACGCCGCGCATAGATCGCGCACCGCGTCTTCCACGGTGCGCCGCGGCGTCCAGCCAAGTTTGCGGGCGATCTTGGTGGACGTCACGCGATAGGAGCGCAGGTCGTTCGACGCCGTCTGCAGGATGCGGATCGGCCGCTTGTCCGGGAATTCCTCTTCCACGACTTTCCGAACGCACTCGGCCAGCTCGGAAACGGTGTAGTTCTCGTTCCCCGCATTGAACGTCTCGCCGGCGATTTGCTCATCGGGCAGCTTCAAGAGCTTGACATACAACTCGGCAAGGTCGTCCACGTGAATGTTCGGCCGTTGCTGGCTGCCGCCAAAGACCGTGATGAGCCCCTTGTTGATGGCATGATTGGCAAGGATGTTCACCGTCAGGTCGAAGCGCATGCGCGGCGAGTAGCCGCAGACCGTGGCGGGCCGGATGATCACCGGCACAAAGTTCGGCGCCGCGTGGTCGAGCAGCAGCGGTTCGCACATGCCCTTGTAGCGGTTGTAGTCGGTCAACGGCACCAGCGGGTGCTCTTCGGTCACTTCGGGCGCGTCGCTGACCCCGTAGACGGAGCTGGACGACGCGTAGATGAACCGCTGCACGCCCGCCGCCTTGCTGGCGCGGACGAGCGGCTCGAAGCATTCGAAGTTGATGGTGCGGCTCCACGCCGGATCGAGCTCGAAGCTCGGGTCATTGGAAATGCAAGCGAAGTGGATGACGCTGTCCGCGCCAAGCACGCTGCGCGAGAAGCGATCGATGTCGCGGATATCACCCTTGATCACGCGCAATTTCGGGTGCGGAAAGACGCCGTGCTCGCCATAGAGCATCAGGTCGTACAGGGTGACGCGGAAGCCAGCGCTGAGCAACTTGGGAACCAGGACGCAGCCGACGTAGCCGGCGCCGCCGGTAATCAGTACGTGTTTGGACATCCATGTGCCTCTGCTAAACCGTGGAAACCCACTCAAGCCCGGGAACGATCATCCCTGGGTCGAGACTTCACAAGCCGGAAGGCTGGGTAGTTTGCGCAGAGGTGTGGATTCTGGTCCTTCAGGTCGAGCATGTTCCCCTCCGTGGGAACACAGGTTCGATGCTGGGTCGGAATGACGTTTGGGGGATCATAACGGGATGCCGGCAATTTACGCAATGCCAGATAACTAACGGAATCACTCGGGGGTGGGCAGAGCGTCAATTCACTGCCATTGGGCAAAGCCAATGGGTGCAACTGCATTTTCTACAAGGGAAACAGCAATCCTACACGGGAAAAACAAGGTTTTCGGCCATTCGGAGACCGGGAAATCGACCATTAATGCCCAAATTTGGGCAGCGATTGCACCACGAAACTGACACGAGCTTTGAGAAGACCCTGAAAAACAGGGCATCTGCTACTCAAGCTCATCCTGTAGAATTAGCAGCTGCACCCAAAGCCAATCGCGCCTGGGTAAAGGCGGTCTCAAATTCTGAAGGAGTGGGGCAAGGCCGAAGCCGTTTCTTTTCGGTCACTGGAACAGCCTGGGATCGGGTGACGGAAGATCCGTTTGAGCGTGAGGAAGAGGGCGACGAGGCGCTTCCCTTGTGATGATGGAAAGCCATCTTTGCCGAGTAATCCAACTGCTCTCATGCGTTCGACGCGGCCGCGAACCATGCTGGGTGCATCGTAGAGTGCAGCGATCTCGGAACGGGAATGCGGCCCGTTTGCAAGCTTCAGCAAGATCCCGACCGAGACACTGGTGCCGACCAACGTGAAAAGGAACACGTACAGTTCGCAAGCGAATGCGTACACGACCAGTGCCGCGCCACCACACGGCAGCGAATCGAAGAACAGCGCATGCACGCTCAGCCCGAGGCCGATGAAACCGCCGACCATGGCGAAGCGCGTCACGGAATCGCCACGGCCCGACAGGCGCATGGCGATCGCATGGCCAACAATCGCTGCAGCCAGATAGGCAACGACCCAGAGGATTTCCATGGTTACACCGTCCGGCGAAGGTTGATCCACCACCCCAGCGCCCGAAGCGCAGCCGTGCCGATCTTCCCAAGCGGTGTCAGTTGCAATGTCTGGCCTTCGGCGTTTACCAGTCCAAGTCGCGTCAGTCCCTCGATGCGCCCTGCCTTCTTCTGTTCGCCCATCGCCTCGAACGGGCGCAAATCCGGTGTATCCCCTGATTGACGTCCTGCTTCAAACGCCATGAGGATGCCGAGGGAATAACCGATCTGTGACAGCGACCACAGTTCCAGGAACGACAGGCTGTAAATACCCTGAATGCCAACCACGATGACTGCCTGGGCAAGGGTGTCCACCGAAGGCCAGTCCAGAACCGCGGCGGCACAGAGGGCTGCGACGCAAGCGGCCGGCAGCGCGTGGTAGAGGAAGATAACGCGCTCACGCTGAAATGCGGCGAGGTGTCGGCAGAGGACCAGGTACAACGTCAGGTGGGCTCCGAGGTAGAAGCCGAACACGGCAAGCATTTCAATCCACCTCCGGTTAGGCGAGCGGCAAGAAATATCTTACGCGTAGCTGAACTCGCCAGAGTTCAGATTGGCACGTTGACTGAACTCTGGCGAGTTCAGCTAAGGGGAGAGGTCCTCTTGCCGGTCGCCTAAGCGCGTATCATCCGGTCGCAGGCTTCCGACCAGTGGTGCGACGGTACGGTCGGAGGCGTAGTAGCGCTTCTCGATCGCCCGCAGTCCATAGATGCTGCCCAACGCGCAATATGCCAGCAGTCCGCCGAGGGTAATGACCGTGAGTGCCCGGCGGGCGCTGCGCAGGCTGAGTGCTCTTGGGGCGTAAACAATGCCAGTGAGGAAGATCGGCAGCAGCATCGGCCACCAGTTGCGGCCCTGGGCGCCGAAGCGGTTGGACGTGTGGATGTAAATCCAGAACATGAACACGGTGAACAAGAAGTAACTGTTGAGGACCGGATTCGACAGTGCCAGCCGCACCGCGCATAGGGCTCGCCCCTTGTGCGCAAGCCGTACGAGCCGGGCAGTCACTTGTTCCAACCGCAGGAGCGTCAGGCCGAGCAGCACCCAGGCGGAAACCTGAATGCAGAAGCGGATCATCTCCTGGATACGCCGGCCGCGAATGATCAGAAAAAGATCGTGCCAGCCGAATCGCTCCCAGAACGTCTCGTGCGTGAGTCCCGCGAAGAAGTCCCAGCATGCCGTCTGAAACCAGCGCAGCGAATGGATCACTGCGTCATCGTCATTGCTGGCGGGGAAATAGTACTTCACGGTGCCCCAGGTCATGCTCAGGTAGAGCGTGCCCGCCAGCAGAGACGGCGCGAACAAGACCACGGCCAGCGCCAGTCGCCGCGTCCATGGCACTCGCCTTCCCTGAGTCTCCGCCAGGAGCATCAAGGCTACCGGCACGAGCACGCACAGGAAAAAATGCGGCTTGGTGACGAGCAAAGCGCCAAAGCTCAAGCCGAGAATCAGGATCGGCCACGCCCTGTCGAGTTCCTGTCGCGACCGGAGCGACAGGTAGAAGCACAGCGAAATCAGGGTGAAGCTGAGATTGTCGGTTTGCACCGCCGCCGCCACCGACATACTCAACGGGAAGAAGCCGACGCAGGCGGTGATAAGCAGGGAGAACGCACGTCCGAAGGTCAGCAGACGAAGCGTGGCATGCGTCAGACCCAGGCCCGCCGTGAATAGCAGCACGGAAAGACAGCGCGCTCCAAAAAAGAGCCACACGGGACCGCCATCAATGAGCGAGAGGCCCTGAATCCATAGGGCCAGGAGGCCGTAGTAGCCGAACGGATAAACCGCAAAGGGCTTGTTCGGTGAATCGACCGTCAGGTCCGCCAGACAGGGCGTGTCGCGGTTGAGGGTAGCGAAGAACTCCGCCGTGCCGTAGTCGGCCGGCATCTTGCGTGCGGGGTGAAAGGCAGCCCAGCTCGCGTGCGTGCGTTCGAGCAAGTAAGCCGAGTAGGGATGCACCGTGTCCGGAAGGCGTTCGTAACTGGCACCGTGGACCCAGAAGAGCCCGCCGTGCGCCTGGATGGCTAGCCCATAGTCAAAGTTCATCGGCTCGTCCGCGAGCATGTAAATCGGCACGCGGAATACCCAGACCAATGCGAGGATCCCCGCGCCCGCAATGATGCCCGCCGGCGCCAGCACAGGCCAAACGGCTTGGAGACGAGCAAGCGGCGCGCGCAGGCACCTTGAACAAGACTGGCGAACGTGGCAAGCGGGGAAGAGCAGCCGCATGGATACACAATCCTTGCCGCCGAAGCGTTCGAAACGCACGGGAAACCTGGGTGGTTCCTATCCCTAGCGGCAAGAGCGGCATCCTGTCAAGGCGGGGTCTCTTCGGAAACGGCATCCGTCTTGACGGCCCGATCCGGTCCAGAGTAATTTCCACTTCCCGGCACGATGATGGGCCTGCACTTTCCGCCAAGGATGGGCGAAGCACGCATGTCATACACACTGCAGTATCTGCGCGAAGCCGCGCAAATTCTCCAACGGCTCGACACATCGGCAATCGATCGCATGATCTCCCTGCTCGTGAACCTGCGCGAGCAAGGCGGCCGTCTCTTCCTCCTGGGAGTGGGCGGCAGCGCGGCCAATGCCGCTCACGCGGTCAACGACTTTCGCAAGATTGCTCGCATCGAAGCGTACAGTCCTAGCGACAATGTCGCCGAATTGACGGCGCGGATCAACGACGACGGCTGGGAACATGCTTACGCGGATTGGTTGCACACCAGCCGCCTGTCGGAACGGGACATGATCTTCGTCTTGTCCGTTGGCGGCGGCGATCGGTCCCGCAACATCAGCACGAATATCGTGCGCGCGCTGGAATATGCGCGGGACGTGGATGCGACGATTTGCGGCATCGTGGGCCGCGATGGCGGCTACACGGCGCGCGTGGCCGATGCCTTCGTCCTCGTACCGACCGTGAACACTGAAAGCATCACGCCGCACGCCGAGTCGTTCCAAACGGTGATCTGGCATCTGATCGTCTCCCACCCGGCGCTTCGCGCGGGCGCGCTCAAGTGGGAATCCACCCAACAACGGACTGCCGCCTGATGACACCCGTGCCGCGATCGAATCCGACGCGTACGCCTGCCGTTTTCCTCGACCGAGACGGCGTGCTGAATCGCTTTTTTGTTCGCGGACGCACGACCCATCCGCCCTGCGACCTGGGAGAATTTCAACTCTTGCCCGGCGTCGCGGCAGCGTTGCAACGACTTAAGACGGCTGGTTTCCCACTGGTTGTGGTCACCAATCAGCCGGATGTGTCCCGCGGAGTCACATCGCACCGCTGCGTGGAAGAGATTCACGACCACATTCGCGCCACGCTGCCGGTGCTCGACGTGTTGGTCTGCTATCACGACTCCGCCGATCATTGCGGCTGTCGGAAACCGCGGCCCGGCTTGCTGCACGCCGCGGCGCGGCGTTGGCCCATCGACCTGGCGCGGAGCTTCCTCGTGGGCGACCGGTGGAGCGACATCCTCGCCGGGCAGGCGGTCGGCTGCACAAGCATTCTCGTGGAAACGCCCTACAGCGGTCGTCACCGCTGCATCGCCGATGGCTGCGTCGCCGATCTCGCCGAGGCCGTTACCTGGATCCTGGACCGGGCATTTCGTTCAATGAAAGGTGCCGCATGAAGCTGTTTGTGGACACGGCCAATCTGGATGAGCTCGAACAGACCCTGCGCCGCGGATTTCCTCGCGGAGTGACGACCAATCCCTCTATTCTCTCGCGCGAGCAGCTGATCGACTTTCCCTCACACATCAACCGAATGATCGCTCTGCTGCGTGACCACGACTACGATATTCCGCTCAGTGTCGAGGTCTTCAGCAGCGATCCCGAAGAGATGATTGCCCAGGCCGAGGAATTCATCGAGCAGTTTGGCTACTATCCCAATCTCAATATCAAGGTGCCGATCGGCTGGAATGAGCTGACCGTCATCGCGGAGCTGAGTCGGCGCGACATCCCGGTCAACTGCACCTGTTGCATGTCCTACAACCAGGCTGTCATGGCGGCCCAGGCGGGCGCCCGGTACGTCAGCATCTTCTGGGGCCGCATCCGAGACGTCGGTTACGACGCGGGCTCGGTGGTGCGTCAGATCCAGGAGACGTTTCGACGCTGCGACCATCCGACCGAGTTGATTGTCGGCAGCATCCGTCACATTGCGGACATCAACGAGGCGATCCAGGCGGGCGCGGACATTGTCACCGTGCCGCCGCGCTTCTTCCCGCAAATGTGCGCCCACCCCAAGACCGACGAGGCCGTCAATCAATTCCTCAATGACTTTCGGCAATGGCAAACAAACGCACTGCCGTGCCCGCTGAAATAGGGAAGACAACCAGGATGGAGAAGGTGCAAGCGTGTCACCTGCTGGCTGTATTGATTCTTGCCGATGGCCATGCTACTACCGCTCGACAGCACATCGGCCGCCCCGTATGCCTTGCTTTTCGTGGCCCGTTTCGATGTGATCCGCCGTTCGCGCCCTCGGAGAGAACGGCTCCGCCGAGTTCAACTCGCGTCCGGGTGGAGTAGGCATGTTCAGTTATATGGCGTCCATCTACCGGTGCCGATTCTTCTGGATGTCGCTGGTCAAAATGGACCTGCGCACGCGTTACCGCCGGTCCATCCTGGGTCTGGGATGGTCGCTGCTGCACCCCATTGCCATGACGACGATCCTGTGTTTCGTCTTCCACCGAATCTTCAAAGTATCGGCGGAGGAATACGCGCCGACGCTCATGGCCGGCCTGGCATTCTGGACGTACTTCCAGGGCGTGACGCTGCAGGGGTGCTCGACCTTTTTCCTCGCCGAATCGTACATCCGACAATACCCGTCGCCGCTGGCCATCTTCCCCTTGCGGACGGCGCTCGGCGCGGGCATTCACTTCCTCATGGCACTGGGCGTCGCCATCGTGCTGGCTTCCTATACACTCGGGATTCCGAATCCCCTCGCCCTGCTCAGTCTGGTGCCCACGCTCGCGCTACTCTTTCTCCTCGGATGGGGGCTGGCGCTCCTCGCCGGCATCGCGACGGTCCTCTTCCAGGATTCCGAACATTTAGCAACGGTGGGCTTCCAGATCCTCTTCTACGCCACGCCCATCATCTACACGGACGAGACGATCCGCGCAAATAACCTGACCTGGTTAATGCACTACAACCCGCTCGTGGCATTCCTGAATCTCCTGCGTGACCCGCTCATCAAACACCAGGCTCCGTCGTGGCACACCTATGGAGCGGCCACTGCCACGGTGCTGATCGTGGCGGGCCTGGCGTTCGGGCTGCTGTATCGGGTTCAGCGTCGATTCATCTTCTATCTGTAATAAGGGTTCGCCGAACGGGTTGCTCGGGACGCCGAACGCAGGAAGTGGATGGCAGGGAGCACACGGTATGGCGCGTATTCACCTCGATAACGTCGGCTTGACGTTTCGGGTTCGACCCCACGGCCGGATCACCTTCAAGGAATCCGTGATCCGCCGAATCCGGCAGATGTTCACGTCGACGCGAACGCCCAAGATGAAGGTCCGGGCACTGCAAAATATCAACCTGGACATTCACGACGGCGAACGACTGGGCATTATCGGACACAACGGCGCCGGCAAGAGTACGCTGCTCAAGCTGCTGGCGGGCGTTTATCCGCCCACCCGCGGCCGGCGCGTGGTTGAAGGGCGCATCAGCTCACTCTTTGAAATTGCCCTGGGATTCGAGCTGGACGCGACGGGCAAGGAGAACATCGCCTACCGCGGCTATCTGCAGGGAGAGACACGGCGCAGCATTCTGGCCAAGATGGGAGCGATCGAGGAGTTCAGCGAGCTTGGCAACTTTCTCAATATGCCGGTGCGTTACTATTCCGCCGGCATGATGGTCCGACTGGCGTTCTCCATCGCGACGGCGATCAATCCCGAGATTCTGCTGATTGATGAAGTACTGACCGCGGGCGATCTGGCATTTCAGGACAAGGCTCGGCAACGCATGCAGGACATGATGGCCAAGGCCCGGCTCATTGTTCTGGTCAGCCACGATCTGCTTTCGCTGCACAAGATGTGCAACAAGGCGATCTGGATGGACCACGGCCGGATCAGGCAGGCTGGCTCCGTCAAGGAAGTGGTGACCGCATATGCGGGTTCCGTCAAGCAGCAGGCCGCACCTCCCGCGCCCTCCACTGCTCCGGACTCCTCCACGGCTGCCGCTTGACTGAAAGCCGGCCCCACAAAATGCCTCGCCATGTTGGGCGACATGCCGTCGTTCAGCGCTTCCGAGTCCAGGCATCATCGCGGTATTTCTGCTCCAGTTCCTTGCCGCGCATGGCCTCGTCGATCGTCCAATCGTCCAAGTCCATGCGCCATCGCGTTTCTTGCGCGAAATTTCCTCGCACCACCTCTTCCAGTCGCATCGGCGTGATTGAAATGCCGGCCAGCTCCTGGACACCCGGCAACGTCGGCGCAAACGGACTTGCGGCCAGCAAAACGGCTCCGTGCTGCAGCAGTGCTCCACGCTGTCGCCGCTGCGCGCTACCCACGATCTTGGCCGAACCGAGTCGCAAATCGCCAGGCGTCAGGTGGTGAAAGCAAAGCGTCTGTGCCATTGGACCGAATTGCTCTTCGCCGCAGCGTGCCGCGTGTACTTCCAGTTCGCGCAGCGCGGCCGCGAGGATCCCGTGCATCCGGCACAGCCACGACTCCCCCGCGCCACCCTGCCACGGCCTACCGACCGGCAACGCCAGTGCATAAGTCAGTTCGTGGTGATGAATGAGTGCCCCCCCTCCGGAAGGCCGCCGCACGAATGGAAGTTGCGCAAGAAGCGAATCGTCGTCACGAAGCCGTGACGGCTGAAAGTACCCAAGGCTCAGGGTGGGAGTGGACCAGGCGTAGAAGCGCAAGGACGCGGTGCCGGCAATGGCGGATTGCAGGAGTGCCTCGTCCGCGGCCATCTGGGCGGGGCCATCCGCCGTCAGGAACGGGAGCAGACGACAGCGTGGCGTGGCGTCCATCTTCGCGTTCTCTGGCTCAAGGGCGCCGGGCGATCCGAACCGCGGTCCCGTAGGCGACAACCTCGGTAATGCCCTGGGCGAACTCGGTCGCATCATAACGCATGGCAATGACGGCGTTGGCGCCGTGCTCCCGCGCATGGTCGATCAGTCGCTGATAGGCATGCTCGCGAGCGCCCTCGCAGACCTCTTCGTATGCAGCAATGTTGCCGCCCAGGATGCTGGCAAAGGCACCGCGGATGCCCTGGGAGATCGTCTGCGCTCGCACCACGATGCCGCGTACCACGCCAAGCGTCTCGACGACCGCGTAGCCATCGATCTCATTCGCAGTAGTGACGATCAGGTCCGGGTGCTGCGAAGCCATGCGGCACTCCTGTTCAAGAGTTCCAGCGGAGGATCGGTTCCTTGGCCGCCTTCACCTCATCGGGCCGGCTGATGCCCAGCGTGTGCGGTGCGTCGTGGAGGTAGTTCGGATCTTCCTCGCGAATACGCAGCAGGGCGCTTGCGAAGGCATCGAGCGTCTCCCGGCTTTCCGTCTCGGTTGGCTCGATCATGAGCGCCTCGGCCACCACGAGGGGGAAGTACACGGTCGGCGCGTGATAACCCAGATCGAGCAGTCGCTTGCCGATGTCCATGGCGCTGATCTTGCGCTCGCGCCGCAGCGTCTTGGCACTGGCGACGAACTCGTGCATGCAGCGATCGCCGTAGGGAACTTCATATGCTGCCTTCACGAGACTGAGCAGGTAGTTCGCATTGAGCACCGCGTTCTCGCTCACCTCGCGCAAGCCGACGGCACCCAGTGTGCGAATGTAACAGTATCCGCGCAGGAGGATGCCAATGTTGCCGAAGAAGCTCCTGACGCGTCCGATGGACTTGGGCCGGTCGTAATCGAGCTTGAACTGCTCGCCGCTGCGAACCACGACGGGGGCCGGCAAGTACGGCGCCAGGTGTTGCCGGACCGCGATGGGGCCGGAGCCGGGGCCGCCGGCGCCGTGCGGGCCGGTAAAGGTCTTGTGGACGTTGTAGTGCATCATGTCGATGCCGAAATCGCCAGGCCGCGTGATGCCGAGGATTGCATTCATGTTGGCGCCGTCCAGATAGACCAGCGCCCCCGCCTTGTGAACCAGTTCCGTGATCGTCGCGATCTGATCGTCGAAGAGCCCCAGCGTGTTGGGGTTGGTAATCATGAACACGGCGGTGCGGTCGTCGAGCTTGGAACGGAGGTCCTCCAGGTCGACCAGGCCGCGGCTGTTGCTTTTGATCGAGACCGCGTCGAACCCCGCGATGGCTGCACTGGCGGGATTGGTGCCGTGAGCGCTATCGGGAATGAGGATGCGCGTGCGTTTCTCTTCGTGCCGGTCCTTGAAGTACGCGTGGGCCACGAGCAATGCCGTCAGCTCACCCTGGGCGCCGGCCGCCGGTTGCAGCGAGACAGCATCGAGGCCGGCGATTTCTCCCAGGATGTTCTGCACGATCCAGAGGAGGTGCAGCATGCCCTGGCACGACTCGTCGGTCTGCAGCGGATGCAATTCCGCCAGGCCAGGCAGGCCGCACAGGCGTTCGTGCCGCTTGGGGTTGTACTTCATCGTACACGAGCCCAGCGGATAGAAGTTCGTGTCGATCGACATGTTCTTCGTCGAAAGATTGACGAAGTGACGGATCAGGTCGATCTCGCCGATTTCCGGCAACGGCGGCGGTGCGTCGGCCAAGGCGCTCGAAGGCAGAAGGGTGCGTGCTTCCCCTGCGGGCACGTCGCAAGCGGGCAGGCGGTGGCAGCGGCGGCCGGAGTGACTCAACTCGAATAACAGTTCCGTCGATTGGTTCTTGTCCATCTCTTCTCCCGACGTTCCAGGCGAGGACCGGAATCGAGCGCTAGCGGGATCGCAGCCGCGCGGCATAGGCTTCGGCCAGTCCGTCAATCTCCGCTCGCGTCCGTTTCTCCGTCACCGCCACGCTCAGACACTTTTCGAGCGCCGGATACCAGCGGCCCAGATGCAGGCCGCCGTGATAACCCGCCGCGAGCAGTCGCGACAGCGCTGCGGGCACTGCATCATCCACTTCCAGGGTGAACTCTTTGAAGAAGTGCCGCTCGAACTTGAGGCGAACGCCATCAATGCGCGTGAGCTGGTCGGCGGCATAGTGCGCCTTGCGCAGGCACAGTTCCGCCGTCTCGCGCAACCCTTGCGGTCCCAGGGCAGCCAGATAGACTGTCGCCTTGAGCGCCATCAGGCCCTGGTTGGTGCAGATGTTGCTCGTCGCCTTTTCGCGACGGATATGCTGTTCGCGCGTTTGCAGCGTCAGCACCCAGCAGCGCTTGCCATTGCGGTCGACGGTCTGACCCACCAGTCGTCCCGGAATCTTGCGGAGGAATTCTTCACGGCACGCCAGGATGCCGAGGTACGGGCCGCCGTAGGTCATCGGATTGCCCAGGCACTGCCCCTCGGCAATCGCGATGTCCGCTCCATACTGTCCCGGCCGCTTCAGGAGGCCAAGACTGATTGGATCGAAGCTGACGACAAACAATGCACCGCTTTCGCGCACGGTTCGGGCCACGTCATCAACTTCTTCCAGGCATCCGAAGAAGTTCGGATGCTGCACAACCACGCACAGGGTCTTGTCGTCGATGGACTTCGTCAGGTCGTCGGGGTTGAGAAACCCGCCAGGAGTCGGCAACGTCTCGATCTGGATGTCCAGGTTGGCCGCGTAAGTGGCAAGGCTCAAGCGGTACTCGGGATGCACGCTTTCGGCGACGAGGACGCGATGCCGTTTCGGATGGACGGTCAGGGCCATCAGCACCGCTTCAGCCACGGCACTGCCGCCGTCGTAGAGGCTGGCGTTGGCCACGTCGAGACCGGTCAACTGGCAGATCAGTGTCTGGTACTCGAAGAACGCTTGCAAGCTCCCCTGACTCGCCTCGGCCTGGTAGGGCGTGTAAGCGGTGTAGAATTCGCTGCGGCCGGCGACAGCATCCACGACGGCGGGAATGAAGTGATCGTAGCTGCCACCGCCGAGAAAGCAGACGGCGTCGGCCGCGGACTGATTGCGTGCCGCCAGTTGCTGCAGGTGCTGCGTCAGCTCGATCTCCGTCAGCGCCGGCGGCACGTCGAGCGCGCGTTTCAGTTGCAGCAATTCGGGGATGCCGCGAAACAAGTCCTGAATGGATGCAACGCCGATCTTCTCCAGCATGGCTCGCTGGTCCGCCGGTGTATTCAAAACGTAGGACAAGGATGCCTCCTCGCTTCCAGCGATGCTCGCCAATCGTCAGCTTTCCACCGGACCGGGCCACGCAGGCAAAATGTGCTCCCGAACCCAGTCGCGAAACTCAAGCAGAATGCTCACGTCGTCGGTGGATACTCCCCGCTGAATGAACGGCACCAATTCCGCCAGAGGCAGGAACGGAAAGCTCGGACTCTGTTCGCGGGGTTCGTACTCGCCGTCGGGACGCAGGTAAAAGGCTCGCAATGTTTCACCGTCGAAGCGCCACAGTTCCGGCACACCAAAGGAGGCATAGATACTCAGGCGGTTCAGAACGTTGCGAGAGACTTCCACCTCTACGGCCAGATCGGGAACCGGGTCGCGACTGAAGTCGATGTCGGTTCGTCCGCGCACCACTCGTTCGTTCTTGACGTAAAAGCACTCGTCCGGCTCCAGACCTCTCTCCAAGTCGACGCGAGTGAAAGTGAACGCGCCGCAGCACTTGATTGGGAGTTTCAACTCCATCGCCATGACCACAATCAGATTGCCGAGGAGTCTCTTATAGATCTCATGGAGGGGCGAAATAGTCATGATCTCTAGGTTCTTCCCGTCGAAGGTAAGTCGCAACGAAGGACGAGCTCCCACCGCAGCCACGAACGTCTTGTAGAAGTCGAAGCTAATGCCGTAGAGAACGACGTGCGGTTCGTTGGCAGCCGGGACCGTCGGCGACAAGACAGGACGCGGCTGTTCGATTACGCTCATGGGAAAATGCCTCCCCAATGCTCCCCGAGGCTCAATGATGCTCTTCCGAGATTTGCTTCTCGTACTGCGGCAAAGTCATCAGCTTGTCGAGGTTGCTGCCTGGCTCGACCTTGATCTTGACCATCCAACCCTTGCCGAAGGGATCCTGGGCCACCAGCGTCGGGTCGTCCAGCAGCTTCTCGTTGATGGCGATGACCTCGCCATCGACCGGCGAATACAGGTCGCTGACGGCCTTGACCGACTCGATCTCGCCGAAGCTCTCGCCGGCGAAGACGTTGTCGCCGGGATCCGGCAACTCGATGTAGACCACATCGGTCAACTGCTCGACCGCGAATTTGGTGATGCCAAGCGTACATGTGCCGCCCTCGAGGACGGCCCATTCGTGCGTTGCCGAGTAGCGAAGGTTCTTGGGGTCCATGAGTCCCTCCTGCCGGGGGTGTGAGAGAGTGAGAGGGTGAGCGAGTGGAATTACTCACGCTCTCCCTCTCACACCCCCACTCTCTCACACCCTCACTCTCTCCCACTCCCACTCCCACTCCCACTCCCACACTCACTGCCGCGGTCGCTGATAGAACGGCAACGGGACGACGCGGGCCGACTCCGACTTGCCGCGGACATCCACCGCTACCGTCGTACCTGGCTTCGTCTGCCCTTGTTCTAAGTACGCCATCGCGATTGCCTTGTTCACGGTCGGGCCGAAGGTGCCGCTGGTGACCCGGCCGATTTCCTTGCCCTCGTTCAGCACAATCGATCCTTCGCGCGCCAGCCGTTTGCCGGCCAGCTCCAAGCCGACGCGTCGGCGCAGCTTCGGATCGTCCTTGCGGCGCAGAATCGCGTCGCGGCCGATGAAGTCGCCCTTGTCGAGCTTCACGGCCCAGTTCAGTCCTGCCTGAAGCGGATCGAAGTCCTCGCCAAGCTCGTGGCCGTAGAGCGGCATCGCGGCTTCGAGGCGAAGCGTGTCGCGCGCCCCCAGGCCGCATGCCGATGCACCCTTGCCGATCAATTCTTCCCACATCGCGACGCCCTGATCGGCCGGAACGATGTACTCGACACCGTCTTCCCCCGTGTATCCCGTCCGGCTGACGACGCACGGCTGGCCGCGATAGGTTGTCGGCATCGCGAAGTAATAGCGGAGCTGTGCCGGATCGGCGGGCGTGAGGTCGCGACACTTCGCCAGCGCCTGCGGTCCCTGCACCGCGATCATGCAGGTCGCCACGGTGCGGTCGATCATCTCGACCTTTTGGGATCCGCGGTGCCGCGCGAGCCAATCGACGATCTTGGTACGGTTGGATGCGTTGACCACCATTTCCCACTGGTCGGGCCAACGATAGACCAGTACGTCGTCGCGCACGCCGCCCTGTTCATTGCAAACCAGGCCGTAGCGCACCTGGCCATCCTTCATCGTAGCGGCGTTGTTGGTGTAAACGTGCTGGATCAGCGCGAGAGCATCCGCGCCGTTGAACGAAAGGCGGCCCATATGGCTGATGTCGAAGAGGCCGGCGGCGTTGCGGACGGTCTGATGCTCCTGGATGATGGTCGTGTACTGAATCGGCATGTCCCAGCCGGCGAAATCGACCATGCGGGCGCCGTGAGCGACATGCCAATCGTAAAGAGGGGTGCGCGCAGGCATGAAACCTTCCTTCGAGCGCCCGGACCGTCCCCGGGGTCTGGCAAGTGTAGGCGGTCAGGGCAATGCGTGCAAGCCGGAATCGAATGGGCTGTTGATATCGTATGACCGGCGCCTGCGGGCTCCAAGCGGGTTTGCCTGGACTGGGCGAATCAGGTACGATTTCCAGTGCCCGAAGCACCTCTTCGACCCCGGGGGAACCCAGTCATGGTGCGGAGCACGTCACTCTTTTCACTCGCACTGTTAGGCATGTTCTGCTTCGTTCCCGGTGAGTCCGGCCCGGTGGCCGATGCCATTACACCGGCCCACACGATCGCGCCGGAAGAGGCCGAGGCCGAGCTCTCCGAAGCAATCCATGTCCACGAACTGAAAGCACACGTCTATCGCCTGGCCTCCCCGGAGTTCATGGGGCGACGCGGCGCGGGAGCTGCCCGCGCGTCCCGACACCTCGCCGCCGCCTTCGAACGCCTCAAACTGGAACCGGCCTTTGACGGTTCCTACTTCCAGCCGATTCCCAACCTGCTTGCCGACGAAGCCGTGCGCGACCGCAGCTTCCTCGGCCGGAACGTGGGCGCGGTCCTTCCCGGCAGCGATCCGAAGCTCAAGGATGAATGGATCGTGCTCAGCGCTCACTTCGACCACCTTGGCAAGGATGGCGATCACTACTACCCTGGCGCCGATGACAATGCCAGCGGCGTCGCGATGCTACTGGAAGTGGCCGAACGATTCGCGCTCCAGAAGCAGAAGCCGAAACGGACGATGGTCTTCGTTGCCTTCGACCTGGAAGAAACGGGTTTGCAAGGTTCGACGCACTTCGCCACCAAACCACCGCGCGACTTCAAGAAGTTGAAAGCAGCACTGACCGCGGACATGCTCGGCCGCTCGATGGCGAATTTGATGGACGAACACCTCTTCACGCTCGGCAGCGAGTCCGCTCCTCAGCTGCGCAAGTTGATCGAGGAAGTGAAGCCGCCCAAAGGCCTGACGATCGCCCGCATGGGCGCCGACCTCGTTGGCACGCGCAGCGATTACGGCCCGTTTCGCGACCGGCGCATTCCCTTCCTGTTCTTCAGCACCGGACAGCATCCGGACTACCATCGCACGACCGACCTGCCCGATCGCATCGACTACGAAAAGCTTCAACGCAACTCGGTGTGGATCAGCGACCTGGCCTGGCGGCTTGCCAACGACGCCGAGGCACCGGTCTGGGACGACAAGCCGCCGACGCTCGACCTGGACGAGGCGCGCACGGTCATGGTGCTGGTGTCCCGCTCGCTGGAGGCTTCCAAGAAATTCACTCTCAACGACCAGCAGCGTACCACCGTGGCCGGCGTCCGCGACCGGCTGGAAGGCATCTTGAGTCGCGGCAAGATCACTGCCGCGGAACGTTCCTGGCTCGTCTGGACGGCGCGGATGTTGCTCGTCACCGTCTATTGAGCCGTTTTGTACCACTCATCGCGCCTCCCATGAAAAAGGATCTGTGAATCCCGCCGGTACTCGAAGAGTGACGGCCTGGGAAGACCCTCCTACAGCCAACCTCCCCGTCTGCCCCGGACAGCTTACGGCCGTCACTTTGCCCAGAATACCGCGTACCTGAAACATCATCGGCCTCGCCGATTAGCCCGCCGCCAGTTCCCACCGACGCAAGCAGGCGGGTGGCCGCGCTGACTGCCGTGCCAAGGTATTCGAGTCGGTTGTCGCGAGTGGCTCTCGCCACCTGGGCTGCATGCTGGCACGTGAAAAGCAGCAGCACGCGGATTTCGTTGCAGAGATCCGCCGAATCATGTCGATGAGCCAAGAAGCGCATTACACGAAGACATTTTTTTCGAATCGTGCGTCCGCCCAATCTTGACGTCCGAGTGGCGCCGGTTGGGCCGGGTGTCCAGTTCGCGTCGACCGTGGTCTCCGCGGATTCACGACGAACAAGCACTCACCGATTCAGCCTGCAATGACGCCGCTCACGGGGACTGACCGCCGTTGGGCGAAAGGAGTCGCACGATGAAGTACCCCTTGATTCTGCTGAGCCTTGCGCTGGTCGGACTCTACCACGCCAACGGTCGGCCCCACCCGGAAGTTGATTGCGTGCCCGCGCCTTATGCCGCATGGTCACTGGTTCGCCACGGCTCGCTGGATCTGCGTCCCTATCCGGATTTGCAACCGTACCACGGATCCTGCGTCCGGGAGGCGCCGGACGGCTCGCTTGTCTCGCGATACCCGCTGGGAAGCACGATCGCGATGGTGCCGTTCGTCGCACCTCTGGCGGCGTTTCGGGAGGCCCCGCCGTCGAGCAAGCAGATGCAGGTCCTGGGCAAGTTCGCCGCCGCCTGCTACGTCGCGGCGGCTGCGGTGTTTTTCTTTCTGATCTGCCGAGAATTGGCGCCAGAGGCCTGCTGGCCGGCGACCATTCTCTTTGGCCTGGGGACCTGTCTGTGCAGTGTGGCAAGCCAGGCAATCTGGATGCACGGGCCGGCAACATTCTGGTTGTGCCTGGCGCTCTGGCTGCTGACCCGATCGGAGGGCCTGACCGCGGCCGGGAGTTGGGCGGTGGGACTTGCCCTCGGCCTCGCCGTTGTAACGCGGCCGACCACGGCGTTGTTTGCACTGGCGACCGGGACCACACTGCTCGCGCACCGCCAGTGGCGGCTGACCGGCCGGATGGTGATCGCCGGGGCCGCGCCTTGCGTCGTGCTGTGTGCAGTGAATTGGTGGCAATTCGGCAACCCAATCCTCGGCGGCTATTCCGCCGAGTATGGAGTCAACCCCGCGCCCTGGTGGTTGGGGCTTGCCGGATTGCTGGTGGCCCCCTCGCGCGGGTTCCTGGTCTACTCTCCCGCGCTGCTTCTTGCTCCCCTGGGAGTGGTGGCGCTGTGGAATGGCAAAATTGACGAGGAATCCCAACGCCGCCACATACTCCTGTCGTGGCTTTTCGCGGCTGCCATCACGATCGCGTACTATGCCCGCTGGCACGATTGGAAGGGCGGATGGTGCTACGGCCCGCGTTTCCTGTGCGAGGCGATGCCGATCCTGTGCCTGGCGTTCGCGATCGGATACCGCTCGCTGCGGTCCCGCGGGCAACGACACGCGGCCGTTGGACTGGTCGCGTTGTCCGTGGCCGTCCACTTCGTCGGCGTCTTTGGATACAGCGGGTACGAAAACTGGCAAAGACGCCACGACTTACCCGATCATGGCCGTTGCTTGTTTGCACTCGAGGACACGCAGATCGAAGCGCACACGCGAGCAATGATCAGGAAGCTGCCGTTTGCGACGGGGGAGCATCGCTAAAAGAGCGAACAGGCCCATCTCACGAGGTGCGAACCTTCAACCTCTGCAAAAGGCTTTCCGCCTGTCCGGGCAGATCCACGGTCATCACTTCGCCCACGATGCCGCGTCCCTGCAACATCGCAGCCACCTGCGGGTCGGACGCGACGGCCTCACTCACGATTGCGCCGGCGGGTCCAGCCAGTGCAGGTAGTCGCGCCGCCTGACTGACAGTGGTGCCAAAGTAATCGAGATGGTCGTTGAGCGTCGCGGCCATCACCGGGCCGCGGTGGATGCCGACGCCGAGGCGGAGACGGCCCGTCTTTTCATCCGCGGTCAAGGCTTGTTGCAGACCAAGGCCGACTTCCACGGCAGCCAGTGTGCTGGAGAAGACGGCCAGCACGCCGGCATCTTCGGCCTTTACCAGGGCGCCGCCGTGGCGACGAATGTGCTCTTCCAGGATGCGCAGATGGGCGTGGATCACGCCGAAAGCTGGTGCGTCGCCCATCTCGGCGTACAGGTCGGCCACGCCGGCCAGCTCCGTGACCAGGAGCGTCATCGTGGCCACGCTCACCATCTGGCCGGGAGACAGCACCTCTCCGGGAAACAGCTCGCGGAAGAGCGCCAGCGCGGTCGCTCGCGCCGCGGTGAGCGCGTCGTCGCGCGAGGCGGTCCGCTCCACGCGAAGGATCATCTCCTGCGCGTAGTCGTTGGTGATCGCCAGGTACTGACTGCCGTCGCGCAGCAGCCGCGGCAGGGTTGGCTCCAGACCGCCGCGCAGCGACAGGTCCCAACGCCGGCCAGGCGCCGATGGCTGCACACGGAAGTCCAGGGCGTAGGGCAATTGCGGGCCGCGCAGCCGATAGGCGCCTTCCGGAAGATTCAGGTCCAGCTCCATGCACTCGCCTGGATTTAAGCGGACCTGGGCGGCGACATGCGGAGAATGCACGGGGCCGCCGATGCAGTAAGTGGCCAGCTCCGTCGCGCGGATTTCCGGATGAGCGCGAAAGATCAACTCCACGGAGTTGGCGAAATCCAGCTCGAAATCGAGGTTGCAGGCGTCGCAGCGGCCATGCTCGCGCAGCTCGCGCAGCGTATCCTTGATCTCGGACGGGATCCGGCACACGGGGCAGAGGATGTCCCAGAGCAGCAGCACGAGTCCCTCGCGGGCACCGTGCAGCATGGCGGCCGTCACCTGGTCCGGGTCGAGGCCCAGGCGCTTGGCCAGCGCCAGCGGCCGCATGCGCGCGACTTCCTGGTCCGGCGCCTGCGCCATGAAGTCGCCCAGGCGCTCCAGCACGGCGGCATCGATGCCATGCCGGCTGAGACGATCGAGGACCAGTTCGAGCTTGGCGCGGCGCGGCGCGGCCAGCTCGTTGGGCTCTTCGAAGGCGTCGACCGCGGCCCCACTGCCCAGCTTGCCGGTTAGGGCCGCGTCCATGCGCCGGTAGACCCGATCGAGTGCCTTGTGGCTGCGGATGCCCACTTCCACCGCAGCCAGGGTCCGGCCGATCAGCCCATGCGGTTCGATCTGCACCTGGTGCCGCAACAGGGTGCCGCCGCCCCGGGGCGACAGCTCAACCAGGCTCACATACCACTTGAACGGCCCGGCGCGGAACTCGCGCAGGACGCCCATCCGTCGGCCTTCGACCCACTCGAAGGGATGCTCCTCCCACTGGATCGCCATCCCCATCTTGCGCACCTGGGCGAATCGCTTCATCCCGCCCTCGGCGTCGCGCTGCTGGCTGAACTCGACGGCGGACAACCCGATCGCGCGGTTGAGCCGTTCCGTGTTCGACACCAGAGGCCACAGTTGCCGGGGTGTTGCGTCCAGCTCCCAGCTCCAATCGTAATGAATGACGTGAGCGGGATCGGCGACCGGCAAGCGCGGATGCACCGCGATGCTGGTCGCCTCGCCGCGCTGCAAGCGTTCGATCTCGTGCAGCACGGCCGCGGCATTGGCCGGCCGCCCCTCGGGATCCTTGGCCAGCATGCGCTCGACCAGCCGACAGGCGCCGTCGCTCGCCTCGGGATTCAAGCGCTGCAGTGCCGGCGGCGGCTCCTGGCAGTGCATTGTCACCAGGGCCAGCGTCGTGGAAGCGTTGAAAGGCGGCTTGCCGGCGAGCATGTGATACAACGTCACGCCCATGGAATACACGTCGCTGCGCGGATCGACGTTGTCGCCTTTGCACTGTTCCGGCGCCATGTAGAGCGGCGTGCCGACCATCGCCCCGGCCTGCGTTACATTCAACGACTCGGTCTCCACCACGTGCCGCGCCAGCCCGAAGTCAGACAGCTTCACGCTGCCAACCGATTCCGGACTCCCGTCCCCTGACGCCTGACTTCTGACCTCTGACTCCTGACTCCTGTCCCCTGACGCCTGACTCCTGCTCTCTTTGAGCAGGATGTTGTCCGGCTTGATGTCGCGATGGACGATGCCGCGTTCGTGCGCCTCCAGGAGCGCCCGAGAGACGTCGGCGGTGATGCGCAGGGCGGTTGCTTCATCCAGCCGGCCGCGGCGGTGGAGGACGCGGCCCAGGTGGTCGCCCGGCACGAACTCCAGGACGAGGTAGTGGATGCCCTGGTCCTCGTTGACGTCGAGGAGGTTGGTCACGTAGGGATTGTTGACCTCGGCCAGGAGCCGCGCTTCCTTGTGGAAACGCCGCAGCGATTGCGGGCGGCGCGACCATTCGGCACGCAACACCTTGATCGCGACGATCGTGCCATCGCTGGTGTCCTCGGCGCGATAGACGGTGCCCATGCCGCCTTGGCCCAGCAACTCGTGGAGGTGAAATCGACCGAGTTGCTTCGGCATCTTCTCAGGCAGCGGAGGCAGGTCCGGCTCAGGCTGGGGCGATGAGGGCGGCGTCATTGCCGCCGGCACGTCGGCGGTGACAAATGCGTCGGATTTCGGCACTTCCCCAATGGGCGACGATGGGACAATCAACGTCTCACCGCCTTGCGACGTCGTGCGGATCTGCTCCAGCGCTTCCTCCGCTTCCAGGATCGTCGGACGGTCGCCGGGGCTGACCGCAAGCATGTTCGTGATCAAGCGTCGCAGGTCGGCGTCCGCGGCCGTGGAAGTCAGCAGCTTTGCGGGCACCGACAACGGCGCGCCGGGCGTCGGCGGGTGCCCGGTGAGCAGCCAGACGAGTAACGCGCCCAGGCCGTATACGTCGGCAGCGCGGCCAAAGCTGCCTTCGCGCTGGGGCTCCGGGGCGAGAAAGCCAGAAGCAAGGATGGAAGCGATGCCGACGTCCAGTCCGGTGAAGTCGAGCTTCATCCGGCGCTCCGCATCGCATGCGATGGCGTCCGGGGAGAGCTTGCCATGCGCCAGGCCCAGGCAATGCGCCGCGGCAAGGACACTGGCCAGCAGATGGACGTTTGCCAGGGCATCCAGCGCGGTCTGCGGAACCGCCAAGCACGCATGCAGATTGGATTCGTAGCCGGGTTCCAGGACGACAAGGGGCGGTTCGTGCTGCAGGTCGAGTTCGGTGACGTTTTGAGCGACGGGATGAGAAAGCAGGGCCGCCAGCGGCAAGCGTTGGCTCAGCCGCTGCCAGCGCTCGGGATCGGCGTGGGCCGTGGTGAGAACGCGAACCTCCACCGCTGCGTCATCGCTCCGCCGACGGGCTTGGTATGCGATGCCATCCTTGCCTGCACCGCGCTGGAACAGGAGGTGGTAGTGGTCCAGGCTCATTGAAGCATTCCCCGGTGTGACCTGCGTTGCCGAGGCTCATTCTATCGCGGGATGCGGGGGCGCTCACGGGCGGGCGCGCAATTCTCGTTCCCGGGAGATGGAGCTTGGGAACGAGTGAATCTGTGGCGGCAGACCTCCAGGTCTGCCGGTATGGACCCTGCCGGCAGACCCGGAGGTCTGCCGCCACCCGATCGCAGTCACCGCGTGACGGAACTTGTTTCCGCCGAGTCAGCGTTTGGGGATCGCTCGGATACCGGGATGTTGGTCGTGGCTTTCGTATCTGGTCTCCGTGGGCGCTCGCTGCGGCGGCACTTCGTCGGTTGCGGGTGATGGCTCCGTCACGAGCGGCATCGACGTCAAGTCCATCGCCTGCACCACCACCAACAGCTTCTGCGCAGCGCTTTTCAATTTCACCTCGAACTTGCCGACCCAGTCCTTGAGCATCACATGGGCAAAGACGAGAGGGATCGCAGTGATGAGTCCCAGGGCGGTGGCGAACAGCGCCAGGCCAATGCTGCTCGCCTGGCCAGCCAGGTCGCCGTTGCCGTCGGCCTGGCCGAGCGCGTCGAAGGTCTGAATCATACTGATGACGGTGCCCAGCAGGCCGAGCATGGTGGCGATCTTGGCGATGGCCAGGATCGGCGCCAGCAAGAAGTGCGGTGATCGATTTCATTTGCCTATACTACGAATCATAAGATCGTGTGAATCGACTTACATCGTAATACGATTCTAATGGCGAAATGGATGTCGTCAATCAGAATCCGGCCCGGCGCCATCGGTTAGTACGTTGTTTAACCGGACGCCGAAGTACCGATCCGTTCATACAATACGCGAATGCGAATCTACCTTTTCGACATTGACGGCACCCTGGTTTCCAGCGGCGGGGCCGGCAAGGCGGCGATGGAAGCGGCGCTGACCGAGGAGTTCGGCGTGGCGATCGCTGAGCACGGAGTCCCGTTCAGCGGCCGCACGGATCCCTCCATCAGCCGCGACCTGTTTCGGCACTTTGGGGTCGCGGATACGCCCGAGAATTGGCAGCGGTTCCTTGCCACTTACCTGCGCTTGCTCCCGGACCTGCTGAAGCGGAACACCGGCCGCGTGTTGCCGGGCATTGCCTCGCTGCTGGAACAACTGCGGGCGCGCGACAACGTCTGGTTGGGCCTGTTGACCGGCAACGTGCGCGATGGCGCTCGCATCAAGCTCAGCCATTTCGGCCTGTACCATCACTTCACCTTCGGCGGCTTCGGCGACGTGCATCATCAGCGCGACGACGTGGCGCGCGAGGCGCTGGGTGCCGCACGCAGCCACGTCGGCGAGGGCGTGGACCTCGATCGCGTCTGGGTGATTGGCGACACGCCGCTGGACATCCGCTGTGCCCGCGCCATCGGCGCCAAGGTTGCCGCGGTGGCAACGGGCTGGCACTCGATGGAAGAACTGGCCGCGGCCAAGCCGGATATCCTGGTCAGGGACTTCTCTGATCCCGCGCCCCTGCTGCATGACTGAAACGGACTGTTCGCGGTGATTACCGATTACCTGGAGCGACTGGCGGGACTGGCGACGTTCGAGTGCTAATTCTACGAACGGTACGTACCGGACGATGTGGCGGCGTGTTAGTTCGCCAGTCGGCGTACCGTCTTGCCGCTGCCGACGCCGTCGTCCGCGGGGCGGACGTTGCTTCCCGCCGCGATGCCTGACTTCGCCTCGGCTTCCAGGCGCCGGGCATTCGCCGTCTCGCGTCGTTCGGCTCCGAGCACGGCGCCGACGATCGATCCAATGATACCGAAGCCGACCATGGCGGTATTGGTGGCATCGAGACTGAAGTCGATGCCGATCTCGTGGAGTGAAATGCCCTGCCGGCCTACCACGGTGCCGACAAAGTATCCCACGATACCGAAGCCGAGGATGACGAGCCAGACGCGTCGTCGGCCCAAGGCAGCGCCAGCGAATGCGCCGACGACCGTGCTGCCGATCGCGCGCACCTGAGGCGTGTCCGCGACCGCCAGCGCACCGCCGACGGCAGCGCCGGCAATGCTTCCCACGATCAAGCCGGCTGCGGTGCCCAGCAGCCAGCGGACGATCATCCAGGCAATTTCGCCCGGTCGAGTGACGGGCCGCTGGCCCGGCATGCGGATGCCACGGCCGCTTAACGCTCCGACGATGCCCACTAGCACGCCGGCGCCTGCCATGGCGACGCCGGCAGCCAGGGCAACGCCCTTCCAGAGCGGTTCTCCCGGCAACTCCCAACCGTTCGCCGACGCCTCGTAGACCAGGAATGCGTCGGCGCCCACCACACCGAGGATGCACGCGGTGCCGCACAGGATGATCAGCCGGCCCGGCGTGGCCGCGGGCGCCGGCGGGGCCCACGTCACGGTTGACAGCGAGCTCTTTTCGGACGGCGATGGATCGCGCGGGCGGCATGCCTCCAGGTCGGCCACCACGTCCGCCATTGATGGGTAGCGGTCATCGGCCTTCTTGGCGACCATGCGGCTGAACACCGCGTCCAGGGCCAGCGGCACGTCCGGACGCACCTTGCGCAGCGACGGGATCGGGTTTTCCCGGTGCGAAAGCAGCTTCTGCATGCTGGTTTCGCCCGTGTACGGCGGACGGCCGACGAGAAGGTAGTGAAGCGTGCAGCCCAGGCTATAGATGTCGGCGCGCTGGTCGGCACGCTTGGTGTCGATCGCCTGCTCCGGCGCGATGTAATCGAAGCTGCCCATGATGTCGCCGGTCTGCGTCAGCCCCTCGGCGGTGCCTTCGTGCTTGCTGGGGTCCGTGAAGCGCACCAGGCCCATGTCGAGGATCTTGATCCGGCCCTCCGGGTCCAGCACCAGGTTGGACGGCTTGATGTCGCGGTGGATCACGCCCTTGTGGTGTGCGTGGTCCAGCCCGCGCGCGGCTTGCAGGATGTAGTCGATCGCCTTGTCCACCGGAAGCAGGCCGTGTTCCTTCACCAGCCGCGACAGGTCGGTCCCGTCCACCAGCTCCATGACGAAGTAGTAGTTGCCGTTCTGCTGATTGGCGTCGTACGCGGCGACGATGTTCGGATGCGAGAGCCGGGCCATCGCTTCCACTTCGCGGTGGAAGCGCTTCACCGCCTCTTCCGATTGCGTGACCGATGGGTGCAGCACCTTGAGCGCGACCGTGCGTTTGAGGTAACGGTGCTGCGCTTCGAGGACGATCCCCATGCCGCCTTCGCCGAGCTTGTTGATGACGGTGTATTCGCCGAAGGTGAGGCCGCTCGAGTGTCCTTGGGCCAGGACGGACGCCTGATAGGGCGTGAGCTTCTTCTGCTTGACAAGCTCGGCGCCGAGAGCGCCGGGATCGGTCGGACGACGGTCGGCGGGAAGGCTTTCCTGAAACGCGGCAACCTCGGCCGGCGTCATCAAACCGCTCTTGCCGAGGCAGTCTTTGAACTGTTCGAGAGTGATCGGCACAACACGCCTCCGCGGACCCGCTCCACCGCTGCTCCGACAGGCGGCGTGCTATTGCACAATACCGGGTCGCGGGGGGATGGAACAAGGAAAATGCATGCGCGGTCAAGCACAAGGGTGTGGCAAAATTTCCTGGCGTTCTCGGAGGGCACAGCCTCGTGTCGGGCAGAGTCTGAATTGCCGGCTTCAGCCGGCTCCCCGTCTGCCACCACCTTCAGGTGGTGGAGCAGGCAGCCCGCCCTGTCGCAGCCGGCTTCAGCCGGGCTTGGAAAGCCTTTCAGGCACGGAGCCAGCGCCGCGGCTGAAGCCGGCATGGGGAAGCCCGGCTGAAGCCGGCTGCGAGGGACAAGAGGCGGGCGGGATCCACCACCTGAAGGTGGTGGCAGACGGGGAGCCGGCTGAAGCCGGCAACCAGACCAGCGCAAAAGCGATAGGCAACTGAGTTTACAGGTGCCAGGAAAATTTGCCACACCCCAAGCACAACCCCCAGTGTGCCGCCAGACGTCATCGCAGCGGGATCGTCGCGGCCGCGCGCGGCCCGCTCCGGGAAGTGGACGGCGGTTTGGACTTGGGATCGGCGCCGAAACGAAAGCCGCTCAGCAGCAGCAGGCTGGCGAGGAGCATGAGAAAGCCGGCACCGCCCATCAGGATCCAGCCCAGGCCAATCCGCTTGGGGCGCGGCGGCACGGCGACAACCGGCGTTGCCGCCGGGTACTTGCTCCGGGAAGACGAACCGTTCGACGCGGGCACCGCCACGGCAGTCGGGATCGCACCGGGAGCCGCCTGAGCGGTCGGCAAGGCCTGCTGCGCCGGGATGGCCTGGGCCAGCATGGCGGCGACCATCGCTCGGCTGGCAACGAAGGTCTCGCGCGCATTGGCCGGCAGCGCCGCGGCCTTGCGCGCCGAGCCGTTGCTCAACGTCGTCAGTGCAGCAACCAGTTCGCTCGGTGACTGGTAACGCGCCTCGGGTTGCTTGGCCAGCAGCTTACGGACGATGCCACCAATGGCCGGGGGCACATCCGGACGCAGCTGCTCCACGGGCTTGGCCGGCTCCGTCTGGTGGCGCATCAGCTTCTCGATTGCCGGGCCGCCCGGAAATGGCGGCCAGCCGAGGAGCAAGTAGTAGAACGTGCAGCCGAGGCTGTAGAGATCGGAACGGATATCGACCGTGTGCGAGTTCCGCGCCTGCTCGGGGGAAATGTAATCGGGCGTGCCCATGATGCGGCCCGCCTGGGTCATGAACGATCCATTGTGTCCACCACCACCGTCCATGCTGCTCTCGTCAGCCTCCGATTCCTGCAAGCGCGCCAGTCCCAGGTCGAGGAGCTTCACGACGCCGCCCTGGTTCGCGCGGAGCAAATTCGTCGGCTTGATGTCGCGGTGGACCAGGCCCTTTTCACCCGCATGTTGCAAGCCCATCGCGGCCTGACGGATGGCGTCGCACGCCTCGCGCACGGCCATGGGCCCGCGGGCCTTGACCAGCCGGCCCAGATCGGTGCCTTCGACGTATTCCATGGCCAGGATCAGCCGGCCATTGACCTGGTCCGCGTCAAACGCCAGCACGATGTTCGGGTGATGCAGCTGGGCGACCAGGCGCACTTCACGCTGAAAGCGACGCATCGCGTCGGGCTTGGCGGACAGCTCCTTGCGGACGACCTTGAGCGCGACGATGCGGTCCATGCTGGTGTGGCGAGCCTTGAAGACCTCGCCCATGCCGCCCTCGCCGAGCCGTTCGAGAAGGACGTACTGCCCCAGCACGAGCTCGCCGCCCCGGCCCTGGAGCAGCTTGTTGACCTGAAACGCGGTCAGCCAGCCCCGTTGCACCAGGTCCTTGGCGAACAGCTTGGGATCGTGAAAGTTGGCCGACCAGCGCTGCACCTGGTCCAGGCGCTCTGGTTCCAGGAGGCGCTGCGCGCGCAGTGCGGTGAGGAGGTCGGAGACGGCCATCAGGGGGTCCTCACAGCCAATGGCAGGCGCACTCGTCTGACGGGTTGCACATCGGCTGTCGGTCCAACTTTAGCACAACTTCGCAGTCAACTTCGCGCAGGGAAAAAAAACGAACGGGCTGGAGGTGATGTGGGCGGCCCCAGTCCACCAGATTAAACCGAGACCTGAATTTTGAGGAACGGATGCCAAGAATCTCGAACCAAGCGGCGCCATTTCCGCTCTATCGGGCGCCTGGGGGAAAGTACTCGTGCATGTCCCTCGCGCCGCCGGGCGGCACCAGGTCGAAGGGTTGGTTGGCGCCACCCAGATTGAAGGCGATGCCCAACCACGAGCGGCCGGGGCGGGCGCCCTTGCTATAGCCGCTTTCGCCCCAGTGCTCGCCAACCGCAACGACGTCGAACTGCGCCAGGTAACGCCGCTGGGCCTCGCACATCAGACTGCCGGAGAATTGCACGTCGAAGCCTCGCTCCGCCTGGCTCGGATCGGCGTTGCTGGCCAGCAACACATGGCCGTCCAGTCGCATGCGGACCTGGCCGCTCGTGATCTCGGTCACGGTCACCGTCATGGTGAGCGAACGGATTTCGTCGCGCCGCCAGAAACCGGGATGACCGCGCGTGTTGTCCACGAGGTGAAAGCGAGCGATCCGATCGGTAAGCGTGCTGGGCACGGCAAACTTGTCCCCCACGTTCTTGCCCGCGGTGATGAGAGTCTTGACCTCTTCGGCCAACATCCAGAGGTGATCGCGTGCCGCCGCGGCGCCGCCCACGACCGTCGTCGTGCCGCGGCGCCATTCGTTGCCTTCGCGTTCGAGGATGCGGGTGTAGGTATTGACGATGCGCCCGCCCGCCGGGGCGCTTCGGTGGAAACGAGAATCCACGGCGCCCGGTGCGGGTATCGTCACCGCACCGGGTTTGCGCTGGTTTTCAGGAAGCTTGTTCCATTCGCCGAGGCCCTGGCGCAGCATCTTGACGATCGACTCGCCGCTGTGGCCGCCAAAGCCGAACGCCAAGAATTTTCCTTCCGCGGTCAACACGTAGATGCCGTGGCGCGGAGCATCGTTCTCGCCCTTGCGCGGTCCCTGGTCGGCCATGGCGCGGAAGAACTGGCCTTCGGAATCGGTTCGGCGGCGCTGGTACCAGTCCTCGGTGGCCACGCAAACGAAGTGGGCCTGGGCGGCGCCGATAACGTCCGGATAGGAGAACGCGACGGCTCGGTCCGCGATGCCATTGCCGCACGCGCTGCCTAGCGGATGCCCGTCGGTGTCCCACAACAGGATGGGCTTGCCTTCCCTTGCCGCTCTCTGCCGCGCATCCCACAGGTTGATCATCCACGGGATTTGCGCCCACTTGTCTTCGTCTCCGGATGGCCGAATCAGGCCGGCCAGCCGACTCCAGGGCAACGATTCCGGGCGTGCGAGCGTGGTGCCGGGCATCCGTACCGTGGTCGCTGCCTTGACTACTTCATCGCTGGAGGAGGGGCCCGGCTTCGCCGAACTGCCGGAAAGGACGCCACGGAGCAACACGCCGCCCGCGCCAAGCAGCACCAATCCACCACCGGCAAGGACCCAGCGGCGCCGCCGGCCGCGTTCGGAAAGGTGCGTCCCGCGCCGCGGCCACGCCAGCGTGGAATTGCCGCCGGTGAGCGTCGCGAGCGCCGTGGCGACCTGCGCCGGCGTCTGGTAGCGGTCTTCCGGCTTCTTCGCCATCATCTTCCGCAGGATCGGTTCCAGGCCGGCCGGCAAGTCGGTGCGAGACTGCTTGAGCGATGGTGCTTCCACCTGTTGATGACGCATCAATTTTTGCGCCAGCGTGCCGCCGGCGAACGGTGGCTTGCCAGTCAACAAGTAATACAGCGTGCAGCCCAGGCCGTAGATATCGGCGCGAATATCGACCTGGTGAAAATCCAGCGCCTGCTCGGGAGCCAGGTAATCGGGCGTGCCCATGGTGACGGCGCCAGCGCCGACGGGCGTCAGCGTTTGCGTCAACTCGCCGTCGACTCCCTTACGTAGTCGGGCGAGTCCCAGGTCGAGCAGCTTGACTTGCCCCCACGGATGGAGCACCGGCGCTGCAATCGCCTGCGTTGCCGCCGCATCCGACACGATTTTCGCCTCGGCGACGTTGACCTTCGCTTTCGGTCCCTGGTCGCGCGTCACGAGCAGGTTCGACGGCTTGATGTCGCGATGCACCAGGGCGCGCTCATGGGCATGCTGGAGGCCTTGGGCCGCCTGGCTGATGTAATCGCAGCTCTGTTCCCAGCCGAGCGGGCCCTGCTTCTTGACCATTGCCGAGAGGTCGGTGCCCTCGACGTACTCCATCACCAGGAAATGGGCCGCGCCGAGCGGCCCGGCATCGTAGGCGTGAACGATATTCGGGTGCGACAGCTGACTGAGCACCTGCACTTCACGGTAGAAGCGGCCGACAACTTCCGGATCGGAAAGGAGTTCCTGGCGAATAAGCTTGAGCGCGACGGTGCGTTCCATGCGCATGTGCCGCGCCTTGAAGACCTGCCCGGTGCCGCCTTCGCCCAACCGCTCCAGGACGCTGTACGCCCCCATTACTAGCTCACTGCCCTTGCCGAGGAACAGCTGATTGACCTGGTAGGGCGTCAGCCAGCCGCGCTGGATCAACTCCTTGGCCAGGGCACGCGGATTGGCGATACGCGACTGCAAGGTGCGGACTTCGTCCTGCTGGGTGGAAGAGAGAATCCGGGCATCGCGAAGGGCATCGAGGAACGTGGTTGCGGTGCCGGAAGGCATAGGCATCACCGAGTGGGCTCGGGAGTCGCTGAAGCAATTGAAGTGTAGCTTTCGGGGGTAGGAGAAGTCAAATACGCGGGCTGGCGCTCACTGCATGCTCGTTTTTTGCTGCCGGCAGCCGGGCATCTTCCGACCCGGCCCTGAATGCCGTCAACTTAAGCGAGTTGTCTGTGGCACGGACATTTCTGTCCGTGCCGTTTCCCGACCGCACGGACAGAAATGTCCGTGCCACTGGGCAATTTCATGCTGCCGCTCGCCAAAGTGCATGGCATCCGGCCCGGCCCTCATTTCTTCGGAATTGGGCGAACGCCGCTCTTCGGCGGCCCGGACGGACTCCCACCACCGCCGACCTTGATCGCCGTCTTGCACAGCAGACAACTGACGACCTTGTTGCGATCGTGGTCTTCCACGAGCATGAATTTGCGACACTTGGCGTTGGGACACTGGACGGCGAGAACCAAGACTTCCCCTCCATTGATCGGCTCAGTTGATTGCTACGGTGGAAGCGACGACCCGTTAGACCGACGCGCAAGCGAGGGATAAATCATCCCTCGCTTGCGCGTCGGTCTAACGACCGGAACTATTCCGTAGCGACCTTGATGTTCATCTTCTTGTTGTCGCGCTGGATGGTCAGGTTGATCGTATCGCCGCGTTTGTGCCGGCTGATGACGGTCATGTAGGTCTGGAAGTTACGAACGGCCTGGCCTTCGATCTCGATGATGCGGTCGCCTGTCTTGAGGCCGGCTTTGGAAGCGGGGCCGCCGTCGCTGACGCCGTTCAGCAGCACGCCGGGGCCTTCATCGTCGTAGTTCGGCATGATTCCCAGACGTGGGCCGGAGAACGAACCGGTCGTGGTGCCGCCGCTGACTGCCACGTATTGCGGACGATCCGCGACGGTGCGCAGGTGGCTCACCAGGTCTTCAGTCAGGTCCGTGATGCGGCGCATGCCGGCGACGTTGATCTTGTCCGCGGTGTCGCTGGGCCGATGATAGTCGGGATGGTCGCCCGTGAAGAAGAAGAAAACGGGCACCTTCTGCTGATAGAACGACTGATGATCGCTTGGCCCCATGCCGCCGGGCCGTTTGTTCAGCTGGAAACCGTAGTTTTCGTTAAGTGCCTCGATCAGGTCGTCAAAACTCTTCGACGTGCCGGTGCCGTGGACCTCCAGCTTGTCCTTCTTGGTCTTCGGATCGGGCCGCAACCGGCCGACCATGTCGAGATTGACCATCGCCGCGGTGTCCGCCAGTGGGATGACGGGCTTCTTGCAATAGTTGGCGGACCCGATCAGCCCGCTTTCCTCGCCACTGAAACCGACGAAGACCAGTCGACGCCCTTCGCGCTTGCCCTTGGCGCCGAAACGGCGTGCCAGCTCGATCAGGGCCGTCGTGCCGGAGCCATTGTCGTCCGCGCCGAAGTGAATTGTCGGCTGCTTGAGTCCCTTCGCCAGACTGCTGTGGTTGCCGTAGCCGAGATGATCGTAGTGGGCGCCGATGACGATGGTCTCTTTCGCCAGCGGCCCCGAACCTTCGAGGATGCCGACCACGTTCTTGACGTCGAGCTTCGGCCGCCGCACGCCGGTTTCCAGGGTGGCGGTCCAGCCCGTGAGGTCCGCGCTGCGCGGCTTCAGATCGCGGTCGATGTCCTGTTCAATGTCCTTCAGGTTGGTGCCCGCGCTGCTCTGCAACATGGCATCGACGACGGAACGGCGGACGTGAATGACGGGCGCGTCCGATACGCGCCCACCGAACGACATCTGGGCGAAGTCGATCAGCGGATCGCCCGCCGCGTTGCGGTCGTTGACGAACAGCACCGCAGCGGCTTTGGCGTCGGCTGCGTTGACCAGTTTCTCCGCGAGTGCCGCATGCTGCGCCTGCCGGCCGCCGTCGAACGGCGTGTTCGGATTGTCGAAGCGAGGCGTCTTGCGCAGGATGACGACGACCTTGTCCTTCACGTCCACGCCCTTGAAGTCGTCGTAGCCGATGTCCTTGGTCTTGGCGCCGTAGCCGATGAACACGACGGGCGCCGACACCTTGCCCGCGCCGGACAGGCCCAGCGGGCGGAACTGCTTGTGAAGCACCAGTTCGATTTGCTGGCCCTGCGGTCCGGTCAGCACCAGGGTGTTATTGCCCTCGAGCTTGCTGGTGCCGGTCATGTTGAACGGCTGGAAGTAGCTCTTGCCGTCGACCCCCGGCGTCAGCCCGGCTTTCTTGAACTCGGCGGCGATGTAGTCGGCAGCCTTGTTGATGCCCTTGGTCTCGACGCCGCGTCCTTCGCACTCGTCGGATGCCAGGTAGGTGATGTCCTTCTTCATCCGCGCTTCGACCGGGTCTTCCTCGGCGGCCGGTCCGACACCAACCAGGAGGAGCAGCCCGACCAGGGCGATGACAGGACGTCGCCGGTGCCACGACAGGCTCAACATCGTTGTTCCTCGTTCGGAATGAGAAAAGGCGGGGAATCTTACCACTGAATTGTACCAGAGCGCGTGGCGAAATGGAAAACCGACTTCTCGCAGAGTACCGAGTTCCGGACTCCGTGGGTGCTCGATGCCACCCCGCAGTCGTGGCCTCTGCCAGGTTTGTGGCGGACAGGGCGGCCAGAACGGCCCCAAGCAGGCACATTGGAAACCTGCCTCGCCATCTGCCCGCGGGAAAGCTTGACCCCAGAAAATCGCGGGAGCATGGCGGCCAGTTTTCCGAGCGCAGCCCAGCTCAACCATATCCTCCGCCTTGCTGCGTAGAATAAATCAGTCGAGGCTTCGCATCCTTTCAGCGTCCATCTCATCTAATTCCGGTCCGGGAACGCGTGCTTCTTCCCGGTCCGAATGTACCGAGAGGCCCCCATCATGGGCACCGACCTGATCCGCCTGATGCAAGCGCTCTTTGTGCCGGTGGCCGAACTCAGCCAGCATGCAGCGTGGCAACCCAGTGCCGACGTCCACGGCACGCCTTACGGCTGGCTGGTGAAGTTCGACCTGGCGGGCGTCCAGCCCGAGGACATCGAGTTGACCGTCCGCGGCAGCGTCCTGACGGTCCGCGGCACGCGCCGCGACTGGTGCGACGAAGGGTGTCGTCATTACCTCATGGAAATTGCTTACAGTCACTTCCAACGCAGCGTCAGGCTGCCTGCCGAGCTGACCGATGCCCGCGTGGACACCGAATGTCGGCATGGCCTGTTGCTGGTTCGGATTTATTTGGAGGCCAACGAATAATGGCCGAGATTACCCCCGCGGCCCCGGTTCTGACGGTCGTGGACCTGCCGGTCCTGCCGCTGAAGAACACAGTCCTGCTCCCTGCCATGTTCATGCCGCTATCGGTTGGCCGGCCTCACTCACTGGCCGCCGTCGAGGCCGTGTTGGGCAGCGAAGAGAAGTCCTTCGTCCTCGTCGCGCAGCGCGATTCGGCCCTCGAGCAGCCGAAGCCGGAAGACCTCTATACCGTTGGTACCCGTGCCGTCGTCAAGAAAATGGCACGCACCGACGGCGGCGTCGAAATGCTCGTGCAGGGCGTCGAACGCGTTTCGATCCTGAAGTTCGTCCAGACGGCGCCCTATCTCCGGGCCCGCGTGCAGACTCTGCCGCTGCCCGAAGACCAGGGAACGGAAGTGGAAGCGCTCGCGCGTGCCGTGGGCGACCAGGCTCGGCGCGTCCTGGAGCTGGTTCAACCGGAAACGCCGGTGGACGTCAACCAGCTCCTGGCCCAGGCCGGTGATCCGCTGCGAATGGCTTACTTCCTTGGTTCCATGTTGAGCCTGGATGTGGTCAAGGAGCAGGCACTGCTCGAAGCGCCGACGCGCCTGGAAGCCGTGCGACTGCTGCACGAGTACCTGGGGCATGAGTTGCAGGTGCTGGAGCTGCGCCACAAGATCGCCAGCCGTGCCCAGACCGAGATGGGCAAGGAACAGCGCGATTACATGCTCCGGCAGCAGTTGCGCGCCATCCAGGAAGAACTGGGCGAGAAGAACCCCGAGAAGGCCGAGGTCGAATTGCTGCGTCAGCGGCTGACCGAGGGCGACCTTCCCGATGACGTGCGCAAGGAAGCCGACCGCGAGCTGAACCGGCTCGAGCGCTTGCCCAGTGCAGCGCCCGACTATCAGCTGACGCGCACCTACCTGGAACTCGTCCTGGAGCTGCCCTGGCGCAAGCTGACGACCGACGCGCTCGACCTGGCCAATGCTCGGCGCGTGCTCGACGAGGACCACTACGGGTTGAAGGAGATCAAGGAACGTATCCTGGAACATTTGGCCGTGCTGAAACTCAATCCGAAGGCGAAGGCGCCGGTACTGTGCTTCGTCGGTCCTCCGGGCGTCGGTAAGACGTCGCTGGGCCAGTCGATTGCGCGGGCCATGGGCCGGACGTTCGAACGTGCCAGCCTGGGCGGCATGCACGACGAAGCGGAGCTGCGCGGCCATCGCCGCACCTACATCGGCGCCATGCCGGGCCGCATCATACAGGCGGTCCGCCGGGCCGGGGTGCGTAATCCCGTGCTGATGCTGGACGAAGTGGACAAGCTGGGGCACGACTATCGTGGCGATCCGGCGGCAGCGCTGCTGGAGATCCTCGATCCGGCCCAGAACCACACGTTCCGCGACAACTATCTCGATTTGCCGTTCGACCTGTCGCAGGTGTTCTTCATCACGACGGCCAACTCGCTGGACACGATCCCGCGGCCGTTGCTGGATCGCATGGAGATCATCCGGCTGTCCGGTTACAGCGAGGAGGAGAAGCTGGAAATCGCCCGGCGCTACCTGATCCCGCGCCAGCTCGTGCAAACCGGGCTGAGCGCTGAACAGGTTGCCCTGCCCGACGAGACAGTGCAGCGCGTCATCAGCCGCTACACGCGGGAAGCCGGTGTACGACAGCTCGAGCAAGCACTCGGTCGGCTGATGCGCAAGGTCGCGGTGCGCTTCGCCGATGGTAAGACGGAGCCGGCCACGATCGGGCCAGAAGACCTGACGGACCTGCTCGGTCCGGAGCGGTTCTTCCAGGAGAAGGCACGCAAGCACCTGCCGCCGGGCGTGGCGACAGGCCTGGCGTGGACCGAGTCCGGCGGTGAAGTGCTTTACGTGGAAGCGACCTTGCTGCCGGATGGCCGTGGACTGCGGCTGACGGGACAGCTCGGCGACGTGATGCGCGAATCAGCACGGGCAGCTCAGAGCTACGTCTGGAGCCATGCCGAGTCGCTGGGTATCGATCCACAGTTGTTCCGCAACAGCGGCGTGCACGTCCACGTGCCGGCGGGTGCCGTGCCCAAGGATGGCCCTTCGGCCGGCGTGGCGATGGCGACGGCGTTGACCTCGATCTATGCGCACCTGCCGGCACGGAGCGACACGGCCATGACGGGTGAAATCACCCTGACGGGCCTGGTGCTGCCCATCGGCGGCGTCAAGGAAAAGGTGCTGGCCGCGCGCCGTGCCGGCATCCGGCGGGTGATCCTGCCTCGCGCCAACGAGAAGGACCTGCGCGACTTGCCGGTGGACGTTCGTCAAGAAATGGAAATCGTCTTCGCGGAGCGCATCGAGGAAGCACTGACCGCTGCCATTCCGGACCTGGCTGGGCGCCTCGTGCTGGTGTGAGCCCTGCACCCGCCTCCTCTGAGAGGAGGCGGGTGCGATGTAGCTTTGTAGGGTGCGTCAAGCGTACTCGCGCGGACGCACCGGAATGCAGCCACGCTCGTGGATTGTCAGACAAGTGTAGGTTTTGGTGCGTCCGC
>JAIEMG010000066.1 GCA_019752375.1 Gemmataceae bacterium
ACGGTCCGCCCCCGCACGACGGCACGAGAAAAATCAGCGACGGAGCTTGACAAAAGCGGTCTCATAGAAGGCGGTTTGGAGGCCCCAAACCGCCTGAAGGCGGAACTACGAACAAAGGCAAATCATGAAGACGTGGTATCAGGGACGCGGACCAGGGCCGCCGGGCCCGAATGGGCGACCGCCATCCTTCCCCCGGCCGCCGCCGAAGTCAGGACGCTTGCCGCGATCACCGCGGTCGCCGCGCTTCTCCCTGGTGGTCGGTTCCTCGGCAGCCGTCGTGGTTGGAGCGGCAACGGCCGGTGTGGTGGCTGGAGGCGCTTCCTCGTGGCCGCCGGACATGGCGACCGAACCGATCAAGCCGAACATGACCAGACCGAAGAGCGCGATTCCTGTCGCGGCCAGCAGGCGATTGCGTCGCGTCGTGGGCCAGAAGCGAATGCTCTGTGCACGACAGAGCGGCTGCAGTGCCGAGGCGACCTGGGCGGCGGTCTGGAAGCGATCTTCCGGCTTCTTGGCGAGCAGCTTGCGCAGGATAGCGCGCAGCTCGCGCGGCACCTGCGGCCGCTGCTTCTCGATGGCGGGGACTTCGTCGAGCTGATGGTGCAGTAATTTCTCCACGCAGTTGGCGCCGGCAAAAGGCGTTTGACCCGCGAGGAGATAGTAGAGCGTGCAACCCAGACTATAAATATCGGCCCGGCGATCCGTGGTGCTGGCGTTCTTCGCCTGCTCCGGGGCCATGAAGTCCGCGGTGCCGACGACGGCGCCCATCTGCGTGACTTCCTTGCCGCCTTCTTCCGCGGCACCAGTCGACGTGAGGCGAGCCAGCCCCATGTCGAGGACCTTGACCAGCGACGGCTCGCCAGGCGTGCTGCCGGACACGATGAGCAGGTTGGACGGCTTGATGTCGCGGTGGATCAGGCCACGCTCGTGAGCGTGGTGCAAGCCGATCGCTGCCTGGCGGATGTACTCGCACGCCTCCGCAATCGGCAACCGGCCACGCTGCTTCACCAGGGCGGCCAGGTCGGTGCCTTCGACGTATTCCATGGCGAGGAAATAGGTCTCGCTGACGTGGTCCGCGTCGTAAAGCGTGACAATGTTCGGGTGCGAGAGCTGTGCGGCGGCCATCGCCTCGCGTTGGAAGCGCTGGACCGCATTGGGATTCATCCGGTTTTCCTTGCGGATGAGCTTCACGGCAGCGATGCGGTTCAGTTTCTGATGGCGGGCCTTGTAAACCTGCCCCATGCCGCCTTCGCCGATGCGTTCGAGCAGGTGATACGGGCCGACGGTCAGGTCCGCGCCGTTGCCCAGGAGTTGATTGATCTGGTACGGCGTCAGCCAGCCGAGCTGGACGAGGTGCTTGCTCAGGTCCCTGACGTCCTGAAACCGCCCCTGAAGCTCGGACGACAGCCGGGCCTGGTGTGAATTCGGCAGCAATCGAAACTGGCCAATGGTCTGGACCAGAGTGGGGACGGAATGAGCAGCCATGGCGGGAAACCTCCTGACCCGTTACCGTAGGTCAGAGATTGAACCCCGCACGGACCGGATAGTTGCGAATTTGAAGCCGCCGCGGTGCGGGGAACGACTGAGGAATGACTAATGAGTAAGGACTAATGACCAAGGAATGCCCAAATCCCACTGACCATCCGTCGGACCGACTCCCTGCATTGTTAGGCCTTGGGACTTGGGCATTGATTAGACATTAGTCATTTCCTCACGCCATCACCATGAACGTCTTCGTCTGAATCCCATTGCGTCCCGATTTCAGATAGGGCCGCGGTTCGGGCTGGGCGAAACCGTTCAGGTCCACGGTGCGGACGCGGAACTCGTATGCGCCCGCTTTCAGGTCCTTCAGCGTGACCGACCATTGCGCGATGCTGTATCGCATCGGCCAGTCCTTCGGCTTGCCCTCGGCGTTGAATCCCCACACGTCTTTCGGCATGACGCCGTCGGGGAGCTGGCCGCCCCAGCTGGCGGGTGCGGGCTCAATGGCGCATGGCTCCCATTTGGCCGTCTTCCAGGCCGGATCGTCGTCGGCCACCTTGCCGTGCGTTCCCGCATCGGGTCGCAGCCAGTATTCGACACGCTTCAGGCCCGACCAGCCGACCATCGCCACGCCGCGCAGGTCGATCGCCGCGCCGGACTTGAAAGTCTCCGGGCTGTCGTCGATGCGGGCCATCGTTTTCAGGTAGGAATCGGGGTCGTTGTTGTTGTTGGCGTAGGTGTCGTTGGCCTTGTAGTCGTTGGTCAGCGTGATGCGATGGAGCCACTTGACCGACTTGAAGCCGTGCGCCCACGGCACCACGATGCGCACCGGGCCGCCGCGCAGCAGCGACAGCGGTTGACCGTTGAGCAGGTAGGCGACAAAGATCGGCAGGTCCCAGGGCGGCGTCTCCATCACCTGGTTGTAGCCGAGCGATGACTGAAAGAGTTGCTTCGCGTCGTTGTTGTGAAACCCGTGCCAGTATACGCGGCGGACGTTGTCCACCTTGCCGACGAGGCGCAGCACCTCACGCAACGGCACGCCTTCCCACAGGCCCTGGCCGAGCGGCTGGTCGAGATTCAGGCACTGCATCGCCTTGAGGAACTTGATGCCGTGCGTCTTTCCGAGTTCCTTCAGCGTGGGCAGATCGATGGCCGTGTTGTCGTCGAGCTTGCGCGGCTTTTCCAGCTTGGAGGATTCGTCGCCGACGATCTCCAGGCGCCAGGTCTCGGGCGTCAGGCGCGCTTTGACCAAGTCGTCGCCCTTGAGCGAATGCGGCTTCGGGCTGCCACGGCTGACGTCGCGAAATTTCTCCGGATCGGTGAGGAACTTGGGGGCAGGGTCCATCGGCGGATCTCCCGAAGGTTGGTGAGGGACACCGGGAAGGAGAGCACGGAACTTTCCGATCCGAGGGTGTGGCGGCAAGCCCTCCCAGGTCTGTCGGCAACGTCCGATTTGGCAGACCTGGAGGTCTGCCACGACGATGACAAGTCTCGCCTTGCCGTTACTCGTCCCGGGTTCCGGTTCCGCCCGATGTGGGTCGCTGAGCGGATGGGCTACCGCTTCCCAGGCTTCTTGCGCTTGGTGTTCTTGCGAAGCTTGATTCGCCTTTCGATCTTGGCGCCTGCCAATGGCGCCTTGATGGCCTTCCGGCGTCGCTTTGCGGCGGTCCGCAGTTCCTTGCGTCTCATCGAAATTCCTCTTTTAGTTGGCTCGTACTTGAACGGTTGAAAAGTGCCACGGACGTCGGTTGCTTCCGACCCTCAAGGCGTACGCTTAAACTGCGCGCGGCGATTGATTTATTTCTAACCACCCGGCCAGGATTCGAACCTGGACAATGAGAGTCTATCCGGAGAGTTTTCCCATGAAATTAGGGGCCTTGGTGATTCATGCGGGGCCTGAAACCGGATGATCGCCGAAATATCCAGCAGAAAACGCGATTCAGGCGTGATCGCAATTCCAGGATACCCCTAGTTTCAAGCGTTTCTTTGCAGATAGACTCTGAGAGCCAAAACCTCTCCGAGCATCTTATCCATGCGTCCGGGATTGTCCACAAGCGTCTATCATGCAATGGCTTATCGTCTCTTGGAGTTCCACGTATATCTTCTGTCGAGAATTTACCGGTTTCCAGGCCGTCAGTCCCATGATTGTCCGACGAAATCGAGACCGTTGGCTTGAGAACGGACGGGAAAGGGGGCAGACATGCTCTGTAGAAACCCCCGATTTCGCGGAGGTTTCGGCCGGCACAGCCGGCCCTACAGGCCTAAGTTTTTGTAGGGCCGGCTGTGCCGGCCGCAACCGTACGGTGCCTCAAAGCGTGGTTTTCTACAGGGCAGGTCAGGCACCGTTGTGGGCAGCATCCTTCGGGCCGTGGCCGTTCCGGCAACGGTGCCTGCCCCTTTCCGGACAGACTTTTAGTCGTCTGAGCCGCAAGCGGCGGAATGATGTCACATCAGCGCCAGCAACTCCGCCTCGCTCAGTTTGGTCGTGAACGCACAGCCCAGGAGCCAATGCTCCTTCCCTTCCTTGGTCAGGCGCACCACCCGCACGAGCAGCGTTCGCGCCGACAAACGGTCGGCATCTTGAAGCTCAATCGACAACAACGTCCCCGGCTCGAACCGACGGTTGACGACAATGCCTACCCCCCCGGTGGACAGGTCGCGCACCGTCGCTGTCCATGATTCGTCCTTCCGGCGCGCGGTAAGAGGCCGACAGGTGTTGTCAGCGCTGAAACTCTCGGGATCGCAGGGATAGCGAACTGAAGCGCGACGTTCCGCACCGGACGCGGGCCCAACGGGTTCTTCAGGCATCGCAACCTCGCAAGCGGTTTGGCCGATTGGTGCGCGGATGGTTCGAGCGCATCCAACGATTCCGGCAGGCAATGGAATCTTAACAGCCGTTCCGATACGGGTGCAATCAAAACCCACGATCAAAACCGACGCGAGGAAAGCGCTCGTCACTTCCGTGCCTTCAACATCCCGCGCAGTATCTCGGCAAACGCCTGCACGTGTCCCATGTTAAGGTCGCCCTTGCGCCAGACCAGGTGGATCGCCAGCTTGCCGAAGTAACGGCTCATCGACCGCTCGTGCAGGTTGGGCGCGATCGGACGCGTCGGCAGCCCCGTCACCAGGCCGATGCCGAAGCCCAGCTCGACGTAGCGGCGGACCACGTGCGGAAACGACGCCTCGATGCGTCGTGGCTGCGTCTGAAAGAGGCCGGCTTTCTCCAGCGTGGCCCGCATCACGGTGTCGCCGAACGACTGCGGCGAGTTCACCACCGGCCAGGCAAGGAGATCACCTGGCCGGACGGTCCGTCTGCGCGCCAGCGGATGGTCGAGGGGCGTCACCAGGTTGATGTCCGCCTCGTAGCCCGGCTCGAAGGTCAGCCGCGGGCTCGGCGGGCGCGTCGGCCCGATGGAAGTCAGTCCCACGTCCGCCTGGCCCGATTCGACGGCGCCGGCCACCTGCTCGATCCGTTGCTCCAGCAAGCGCAGACGCACGTTGGGATGGCGGCGTTCGAACTCCAGGATCGTGTTCGGCAAGTCTTCCACCAGGATGCGCTGATTGGTTGCAACCGTCAGCAGCGTCTCCGTCTTGCCGCGGGCTTCCGCGACACGGCGTTTCAGGGAATCGATGGTCGTCACCAGGGGCGCCGCCAGCTCGACGAGCAGGGCGCCGGTCTCGGTCAGCCGGCAGCCGTGCGCTTGCCGCTGAATCAGTGGGGCGGCAAAGGCTCGTTCGAGCGCATGGACCTGCTCCCAGACGGTGGGCTGCGCGATGCCAAGCGCCTCGGCGGCGGCGGTCAGGCTGCCTGTGCGAGCCGTCTCGCACAGGCTGCGGAGCTGCTGAAGGCGGATTTCCTTGTACGAACGACGGGTGGGTTTCATGGATGCCATGTTATAGGTGATTCCGATTTCTCCTCAAGAAAAAACTCGGATTCTTCGATCTTGCGATCCACTCCGTGGGCCGATATCGTTTCTTCCACGGCGATCGAGCGGCGTCCTTCCCTCCCAACACACGATCGCCACCTACCGACTTCGTGCCTGCCTGGAGTGCGCCATGCTGACCATCACGGGTTCCCGGCAATCCTACTGCGACGGCATTGGCCGCCGAAGCTTCCTCAAGGTCGGCGCCATGGGCGCGGCCGGGATGGCGTTGCCCGAGATCTTGCGGCATCGGGCCGAAGCAGGTTCCACCAAGCCCGCGTCGCCGCGCGGCGTGATCATCGTCTGCCTGACTGGCGGTCCGAGCCATCTCGACATGTACGACATGAAGCCCGACGCGCCCGAGGAATGCCGGGGCCAGTTCAAACCCATTCAGACCAACGTGCCGGGGCTGGACATCTGCGAGCACATGCCGCTACAGGCGAAGATTGCCGACAAGCTGGCGCTCGTGCGCAACATGTCGTGGACGCTCAACGATCACAAGCTGCACGAGCTGTACACGGGCTTTGCCGGCGACGTGAAGGCGCCGTTCCTGTCGCCGCCGGTCCGACCGGCTTTCGGCTCGGTCGTCAGCAAGATACGCAGTGGGACAAAGCACCTGCTGCCGCAATACGTCAGCATGGGACCGTCGGACTTCTATCACATTCCCGCGTCCGACACGCCGCTGTATCTGGGCTCGGCTCACGCCCCCTTCGAGCCGAAGGGGCAGGGCCTCGCCAACATGGAGTTGAAGGCCGGCATGACGCGCGACCGCCTGGACGAGCGCCGCGGCCTGCTCGGCTCCTTCGACCAGATGCGGCGTGAGCTGGACGCGCGCGGGCAGATGGAATCGGTGGACCAGTACACGGCCAAGGCGCTCGACATGATGACGTCGCCGGCCGTGCGCGATGCATTCGATATCGAGAAAGAGGCGCCCAAGGTCCGCGAACTCTACGGTCCGGACGTCAAGTTCAAGTGGGAGTACCAGGCCGGCCACACCTGGCACGCTTCGCGCTTCCTGATGGCCCGACGGCTGGTCGAGGCGGGAGTGCCCGTGGTCACGCTGGCCGAAGGCGGCTGGGACGATCACGGCAAGGTGAACAACGCGTCGCCGCAGGGCACCCTGTTCGAGCGGATGAAGGAGAAGCTGCCTGTTTACGATCGCTCGATTTACGCCTTGATTTCCGACATCCACCAGCGCGGCTTGCAGAACGACATTGCAGTGCTGGTTTGGGGGGAGTTCGGACGCACGCCGCGCGTCAACTTCGCCGGCGGCCGCGACCACTGGACGAGGGCCGGCTTCTCCTTATTCGCGGGCGGCGGCTTCCATACGGGGCAGGTCATCGGCAAGACCGACGAGCGCGGCCAGGTGCCGGTGAACAAGGCATACACGCCGCAAAACGTGTTCGCCTCGCTCTACAACGTGCTCGGCATCGACCCGGACAACGAAACCTACTCCCACCCGAGCGGCCGCCCGATGCACTTGCTGGACGACACCAATCGGATTACCGAACTCGGATAGCAGTTTTCACCGCAGCGCACGCATGGAAACGCGGAGGGAGGACCGACTCACGTCGATCCCTTCTCCGCGTTTTTTCGCGTTTTTCGCTGCATTCGTTCAAGATCGGATAATCGGAATAGCCGTTAATTTCCGGCGTCGCTCGTCCGATGCTATTCCTGGATGAAACCGCTTCGCCTCCTGCCCTCTTGCGCCGCTCCTTCGCGAAATCCCCCAGTCTATTCGAACCAAGGAAGAGTGTCATGATGGCCCTCCGTCCGTTTCTGCTGGGACTGCTGGCCCTCGGCTTACAGGCGGCGCTCGCCGCAGCGCAAGCACCGGCGGAAGACCCGCCCGCCGGTGCACCCGCCGGCGTCCCGGCGCCGGCCGTTCAGCCGACGGAACGGTTGCCCGGCGCTGCGCCATGTGGGGGCCAGGCGCCCGCCATCCAGACGGCGGGTACCTGCTGCCACCCCGATGCCGGCTGCTCCGGATCCACCGATGCCAACGGGCGAACGGGTCTGATCGGTGGAGTCGGGCTCTACATCCTTCAGCCGTATTTCAACAACAACATGGCATTCGGCCTCCAGGGAACCGCGAATCGGTCGCCGGGCACGCCGGCCGATCCTCCCGGCAGTCGGGTCGATACGCGAGTGGACATTAGCCATCACATGGAAGCGGCCCCCCTGATCTGGCTTGGATACATCGGAGAGGGCGGCCTCGGTGTCCGGGCTCGATGGTGGTACTTCCGCGAGGGGGTCGAGCAGAGTGCGACGGGGACGTCCGGCACGAACGGCGTCCAGGTGATCTCGGCGGCCCCCTTGGGCCTGAGCCTGATCACCGCTACCGGCGGAACGGGCCCGTCGTCGATGGTGGCAACCAGCAAGTTGCAACTACAGGTCTTCGACTTCGACACGCTGTGCCGAGTGTCGGCCTGCAAGTGGGACCTGCTCTTTGCCGGCGGTCTGCGGCTTGCCTCCCTCGACCAGACATACAATGCCTACACGGGTGGTGAAGCCCTGTTGTCGAGCAGCATCTTCTCCGGCGTCGGCCCCACATTCGCCGCGGAGGCACGCCGCAACCTGGGTGACACGGGCCTCAGCCTGTATGGCAGCGCCCGGGGTTCGATTATTTTCGGCAGCGGCCATCAAACCGCGACCATACCGGACCGAAACCTCGTGGCGCAGGACCACCGAAACATCGGTATGCCGGTGGCCGAAGCGGAATTGGGTGTGGAATACAGTCGAAGCATGGGGACCTCCCGTTTCTTCGGTCAGCTTGCCCTGGTTGGCCAGGAGTGGTTCGGGGCCGGCAGTGCATCGCGTTCCTCCACCGACGTCATCCCCGGCGGAGCGTTCAGTACCTCCTCGTACGTCGGCGACAGCGACATTGCCTTCCTCGGCTTGCTCATCCGACTCGGCGTGAACTACTAGGCGTTCCGCCGCCCGACATCCTCTGCCAAAGCCGCCGCGCAAAAGGCGGGGCCGCACCCAAACCACTCTGGCGAGCGGAAGCTCACCGTCGAGGAACGGATTCATGAACGCCTTCTGGCAATACTGTCTGGGACTGCTGGCGGTTGGCCTGGTGGCGAAGTTCGCCGCGGCCCAGGCGCCTGGCGACACCCTGCCAATCGCGCCGCCGGCTGCCGCGTCCCCTCTCGTGCCGCCGCCGGTCTTGGCGCCTGCCGATGTCTGCGTCCCAAGCAGCGGTGCGGCCGCGTGCGATCGTGGCGGCCTGATCGGCGGCGTGGGCATCTACCTGATCCAGCCGTTCTTCCAGCATAATCCTGCCTACACGGTCTTCACCCAAACGCAGGTCACTCGGCCCCCGTTCAATCCGAACATGCCGAATACGGACACGCTGGGCGAAAAGGCCGAGCGGGTGAGCGTCCATTCGCACATGGCCGTCGCTCCGCTCGTGTGGCTGGGCTACGTCAATGACGATGGCTTCGGCGGCCGGGTCCGCTGGTGGACCTTCCGCGAGGGGACCAGCCAGACCATGAATCTGCCGCCCTTCGTCGGCGACATCTTCATCGGTAATACCACTGCCATCCCCGGCAATCCCTCCCACCCGGTCATCGCAGTGACCGGGACGCAGGCCACCGTTTCCTCCGCGGCACCGTTGGGTTTGCAGTCGTTTGGCAACACGGTGGGCATCCAGCATGGGGCCGAGGCGACGTCGTTTACCGTCACCACCGAGCTCTATTTGCAGGTGGGCGACCTGGAGGCGGTCCAGGACTTCCAGGCCGGCGGTTGCGATTTCCTGATTGCGGGCGGTGTGCGACTCGCGAAGATCAACCAGACCTATAACGCCTACGACGCCCAGAGCGGCAGTCCTCTGGCACTGCGCACGCTTCAATCCAGCTACAACTTCAAGGGAATTGGGCCGACGCTCGCCCTGGAACTCCGTCGGCCAATCGCCGATAGCAGCCTGAGCCTGTACGGCACGGCCCGCGGCTCCATTGTCTTCGGCGATGCCCAACAGAACGCCAGCTTCACCGGCCAGGAATTGCGTAACGACGATCCCAACCCCCAGTTCGCGACCCAGCACCGGGTCCGCGCGATCCCAACCGGCGAACTGGAGGCCGGCGTCGAGTATGGGCGAACGGTCGGAAGTTCCCGGCTATTCGGTCAGATCGGGTTAGTCGGTCAAGAGTGGTTCGGCGCGGGCAGCGCCTCGCGCTCGACGAACGCGACCGTCCAGACCACCCTCCGGCCCGTGCTCGGCGGGGCGCCGATCGACAGCAACATCGCGTTTTTGGGCGTGTCGTTTCGCATCGGCTTCGATTATTGAGCCGTCTCGATCGCGGGGAAGTGGGACAGTCCTTGGGCAACGGCGGTGCGGCGGACGCATCCAGTAGCGGCAGGCTTCATTTAGCCTCCGGAGAAGCAACGTCCCTGCAGGGCGTGCGTCGCGCCGCGACCAGGTCGCCTTTCGCGGTCAGAAGCTTGCGGCTACTGAATGCAGGCGACGCGTCCCTGTGCAATCCGTTCCGGGTGGCGTAGCTGGGCGATGCTCCAGGCGCCAACCCGGCAGCCGCACACGTCAAGCGAACGCAACTGCGCCGGAAGGTCAACTTGCAGCCAGATCCAGTCCGAGCCGGATCAAGACGCAGAGGTCCAGCACGGCATGCGCTGCCCGTTTCCAGTCCCAGCACAGCACGTGGCCTTTGCTTTCCAGTGATCGTGCAAGGGTCGCCACCGCTTCGGTCACGCGAGCGAAGCCAAGCGCCGCACCTTGATGCGAAAGCTCCTGCCAGCGCCTGGCCTGGTTCGCATCGGTTCGTTCGAGTCCCACCAGCCAGAGGTCGGCCAGGCTCGCGATCAGGTCGGCAAGGTAGCCCTCGATCGGCTCGCTGGGAGCAACGGCTGCGCCCGGCGCCACTGCGCGACGATTTTTCGAATCGGTGCGGCGATCCACCCAGGGCTGCAACCCGCTTCGTGTCGCGCCGTCTTGAAACACCAAAGCAATCGGGCGGATGACGAGCCCATCGGCCGCCAGCCGAACGCGGCCGGAGACAAAGCGCAGGTGCTGGCCGCGCTGCTGCAGCGCGGCCAGCATGTTGTCTGCCCCGTCGCCGCCACGCCCGGTGAACGCATGGCAAAGGGTGGCGCACTGCCCCTGCTTGTCGAGCAGAGTGGCGGTGACCGTCTGCGTGGCGTGCACGAAATCGGGTCCGGCGACACCGGCGATCGCGCACACGTGCAGGTCCTCCGCCACGCGCCGGGGCCGCAGCGATGCCGGGGGCAGGATGCCGAAGCGGTTGGTCACCTCGGAAAAATCCTCGGCAAAGAGGGGCGGGCGCAAGTTCTCCCAGGCAAATCCTTGTGGGTTGACGGTGGCCCGCGCCCGCCCCAGGATGAGGCGGTGGTCGGCTGCCCGCTTTCCGCCTTGCACAAGCAGTTGACCGAGGCCCAGCGCTGCCAGCGACACACCCTTCACGACCGGCGTCTGCGCCAGCTGGGCGAAGGGCTTCGGCTCCTCCCTGGGGTCGTCCGGGTCGGCGAACTCGCGGCCGATGGCCACCACGCTGCCGGAGTCCGCGTCCTGAAGGTAGGCGGTCAGCTCGGTCGAACGGCGTCGCAGCTCCACGGCGCAGCCCAGGCCGATGAACCGCGCTGCGCCCAGTTCGGTCGCGTGGTCGGAGCGGCTGCCGCGAATCAGGAGTTGCGGCACGGCACCTGTATCATTTCGAATGGCGTCGCACCGGATCAGCAACTCGCCGATCAGATCCACGACGCGCGGCGGATTGAAGAGCGCATCGTGATCCAGGTAGCGTTCGTGCTGCTGCACCAGTTCGGCCAGTACTTCGGCAGGCCAGACGAGCCCTGCGGCGCGGCAGGCGCCTTCCGTCCGGACCACGCGCTCCCGCCACGCCCGCGTGGCGCCGGCGAAGCCCAGGCCCACCCATTCGTGTAGAATTGCTTCCACGTCGTCGAGGACCGCACTCGGTACCGCCAATGCCGCCGCTGCAGTCGAGACCAGCCCTGCCGCTTGCGCGACATCCAGCCGGTGGAAGGCCCAGATCGCCAGCGGCACGTGGTCGCATGGAGCCTCCTGAGCGCAGTCGCAATGGCTGTAACGGATATCGCCGGGAACGGGGAAGCGCACGGTGCTGGCCAGCTCGTGAAAGCGGGCCGTGGGCTTGCGGCTGCGCACCACCTCGATCAAAAGGCCGTCGTCAAACTGACGGCGCAGGCGGGTCAGCACGGCGGGCTTGAAGTGCTTCGCGAGATCCCCATCGGCGATCGTGCCGGGATCCCACGGCCCGTGGACTGGATCGGCCGTGGTCGCGGAACTCTGTCGCTGATACGCCAGGACCGAGCGCACCAAGTGCCGGCACAGTTCGGCGGTCACGCAGGTGCAGCGACCCTGGCGCAAAACGGCGCCGGCCGGCAGACGGCATTCCACGCCATCGGACCAGCGCACCGAGACCGTGCCATCGGCGTCTTCGCGCAGGTCGCCGGTGACCTCATTCGCCTCGAGCTCGCGCTGGGCGCGCTTGACCGTGCCACGGTTGGTGAGCGCGGCCAGGTCCTCGGGCGACAATGCCAGCAGATCGGCGCGGGGCATGGCGCTCCTTCAGCGTACCTTCTGGGCGACCCATTCCGCCAACTCGCCCGGCGTCATCGCGCCGACATGGGCGCCCATGGCCACCAGGCGGCCCGCCAGGTCGCGGTCGTAGGTCGGTTCGGCGCGTTCATCCAGTGCGGCCAGGCCAAGGAGCGTCACACCACTCTCCAGCAGCGCCCTGGCCACCCCCAGCAGCCGCTCGACGGGGGCGCCTTCGAAGAAATCCGTGATCAGGATGACGATCGTTCGCCGCGGATTATTAACGAGCCGCGCTGCATAGTCGAGCGCGTGACCGATGTCGGTGCCGCCGCCGAGTTGCACCTTCATGATCGTCTCGACCGGGTCGCTGCAGTGCTCGGTGACATCGACCACTTCGGTGTCGAACAGGCACAGGTGAGTGCGCACCGACTTGATACCGAAAAAGATCGCGGCCGTCACCGCCGAGTAGATGACGCTGTCGGCCATGCTTCCGGATTCGTCCACCAGCACGATGAGCTGCCAGCGATCGACGTGCCTGCGGATGCGCGAGTAGAAGTAAGGCGTCTTGATGAACAGCCGGTGGCTTTTCAGGTCGTAGTTGGCCAGGTTGCGGCGAATCGTGGTCTCCGCATCGAAGTTCTTGGCCACTTTCAGGGTCGAACGACGGCGACGGTCCACAGCACCCAGGAACACCGACTGAATCGGCCGCGCCAGCCGTTCCATGAGCTGCTCGACGACCTTGCGCACCAGCGTTCGGGCTGCCTGCAACACCTGCTGATTCATGAGATGCTTGGTATGCAGCACGGCCTTCAGCAGCGTCATGTTGGGTTGCGCGCGGCCCAGCACCGCGGGGTTGGTGACCAGTTCCTGCAGCTGGTAGCGTTCCAGCGCGTCCTTCTCCAGGCGCTCGATGGTGCGCTGCGGAAAGAGCTCGTGGACCTGGTCGATCCAGTCGGGGACGGTGAGTTGCGACTTGTCGAGGCTGCCGCGTCGATCGCCGCTGCCGCGCACGTTGCGGCCGGCGCCGTATTCGCGCTTGTAAAGGAAGTCCAGCGCTGCATCGCGCCGGGCTTCTAGCCGACCCAGCTTGCGGCCGCCGCCAAAGGCCTCTTCTGCTTCCTGCCCGAGCACCAGTCGCCAGCGCGCCAGGCGTTCGCGTTCCGTCATTTTGTTTCTCCCGTCACACCGCGGATGCCGAAACGCTGGAGCGCTCCGTACAAGCGAGCTTCAAAGCCGAGGGCCTGGGCGGCGGCCCGCTGACTCACTTCCAGCGCGGTCAACGGCCGTTCGGTCTTGAGCCCCAGCGTCTCGAGCAATGTCAGGGCCATGTGGTGCTTCTCGCGAGGCGTGAAGTAGGTGAAGGCCAGACGCAAAGAGGGCAGGGCCTCCAGAAACTCCTCGTCGGCGTAGCCGACCAGGAGTTGGTCCAGCGAAAGCACGAGGTCGGGGTGTCGCTGCACCGCCTCCCGTGCCAGGCAGAAGAGACCGGTGAGGAAGTCGCCCAGCCGGGCGGGGTCGGCGAAGCGGAGCAGGTCGGCACGCACCTCGCTTGCGTCGGCAGCGCCGAGCGACCACAGTCCTCCGATGGCAGCGCCGCGCGGCACATGGCCCTGAGCCGTGTCCCGCGCCACGCGACGAAGTACGGCGACCAGGTCCTCGCGATCGAGCGCCAGGTCTTGCCCGCAGCGCTCGAAGGCCTCCAGGATTGACTGCACGCCGCGGAGCAACTCGCGATCGCGCCCCGGCGCCTGGCCCAGACCTTCCAGGAGCCACAAGCTGCGGGCGTAGCCTTCGGCCAGCAACGTCCCCAGGTCGGGCCGGCCGGCGGTCTGCAGCACGGAATCGTAGCGATAGAGATAGAGCAGGTGGTTCAGCGCGGCGCTGACCTTGAAGAAATCGCCATCGCCGCGAATGAGCGCGGTGATCGTCTGGAGCAGCGCGCCGGCGAGTACGTCGAGCCCAGCCAGCCCGGCGTCGAGCAGGAGCAGGGCCGCCTTCTCTGCGTCGCGCTCGATGGCCTTGGCGTCCTCGCCGAGCCGCTCGCTCGCTGCTTCCACCAGGGTCGGCCCGTAACGGGACGCCTCGATGCTGGTCGCCTCGTAGTCGGGACTCCATTGCACGTGCCACTGTTCGCGGACGGTGGCGAGGTCCGCGCGGCCCACAATGTCCGTGCCGCCGTCGCGGCGGAAGCCGACGATGCCCAGGACCCGCATGCGATGGAGCAGCTGGCTACGCGCTCGGTCTGCTGGAACGGCCAGATCGACTTCCAGGTCGCGCGGCCGGGGCAAAGGCTCCAGGTCGTGTTGCTGCAATTGTTGACGCAGATCCGTCACGAGCGGCGGCAGCGTTGTCCCTTCGGCCAGCATGCCGCGCTCGCCGCCGCGGAAGACCTCGTGGACCGCGTCGAGCAGCGGATGCGCACAGCCGTAGCTCAGCTCCTCCTTGACGAGTGCGCCTGCGATGCCGTCCAGCAGGTCCCAGCGCCAGACCTCCGCGTGACCTCGGAGCGCCGCCAGGGCTTGCGCCGTCGTCTCCGCCGCGATCAGGTCGGCGGCGCTGATTTGCTGCTTGCGCTCGCGCAGCATGGCCGCGACGCGGCGGAGCAATTCTCGATGCGTGACGCGCCGTCCCGCCTCGCGGTCGTGCCAGAACTGGTGGTAGAACCCCGGATTGGGCATGCCCGCCTCGTAGCCGACCAGGCTGTCGAGGCGTTCGTAGGAGTACGGCGTCAGCGCGATGCCGCGCCCAGGGCCTTCTACTGCCCTTGGGGTGCAGTCGGGCGTGTCGGTGCCCGGCAACGGCCGTTCGTGCAACCGAGCATGGAGCGCCGAACTGTGGTAGCCGCCCGTCACGACCACGATGCTGCCGGTGTATTGTTCCAGAGCCTGGCGCACCTCGGCAGCCATGAACGCCTCGCGGCGCTGGTCGGAGTCAGAGACCGCGGCGTCGAGCAGCCGGCAGTGCAGGCAGAAGGCATGGCAGCGCTTCAAGAACTCTTCTGGGGCCAGGTTGGCGTCGACCTCGAAAAGCGTGTCCCACAGCGCGTCGAAACTCTCGACACCCAGCCGCCGGCACAGGCTGGCGACGTAACGGCTGCGGCGCAGCTCCCCATCGGCGTACCGGTGGCTGGGTGCGTCGGCCGCAGCCACGTCGGCCCAGGGAAGGTCGATGAAGCGCGCGGCAGCGTTCACTTCGCGCGCGGCCGCCAGCGCCTGCCACTCCGGCGAGTAGACGCAGAATGGATAGTACGCGCCGCGCCGGTTCCCATTGGGCAACAGGACGTAGGAATAGATGGCAATGGGCAAGCGATGCGGCAGCGCCAGCTCGTCAATGCGGTCGTTGAAGTCGGACGGCCCCTCGATGAGCACCGCGGCGGGCCGAAGGCGACGAATCAGCGCGCGCGCCTGCCGTGCGCAGGCGGGGCTGTGGTGCCGCACCGGGAAGAAAACGACGCGCGCAGCCAGGTCAACAAGTTCGGAAAAGTCAGTCACGACGACTTACGCAGCGAATGAGACTGTTGCAGCTCTTCCAGGTGGGCCACAGTTGTCCGCGCCGCTTGACGAACATCTTCATCCGGATCGTCAAGCAACTCACGGAGCCTTGGCAAGGACTCGATGCTGTCAAGTTCATCCAGCTCATCAACCCCGTTCTGGCGAATGATGGGGTCCGAGGACTTCAATGCGCTCTCAAGTAGGGGACGGACCGACTCCGGCGAATGCTGTCGGAGAAAGCGGAGTACGCTGCCGCCGATGTAGGGGGACGGGTCATCCAGCAATCGTTGAATCGTGCCGATTTCATCGTGGAAGTCAAGGATGCGCAGGGCGTCAATTGCATCTGCGATGACAAGCGGATCGTGATGGCCGAGCAGCGCCAGTAGCCGCGCTTTGATCTCACTGCGGTTCTTGGCCGTGAGAAGTCTGCGGTTGAGAAAGGCCAGCGAAGTGAGAATCGCACGCACGCGCGACTCGTCAACCTGCTTGAGATGTTGAAGGAGGAAATCCAGGCCGTGCTTGCCGCTCCTGGCAATCTCAGCGGCGACTTCCTCGCGCCAGGCATCCTGTTCCGGCTGTGGAACCCAGGATGGCGCGTCGACAGCGAGAAATTGCTGAAAAAGCATCCAAAGCGGACTGCGAGCTAGTCCTGGAAAGCGGCTCACGACTGCCTCCTTCTCACTTGCCACACCTGTCACGGATCGTGTGCAAGGTCATACCGACAAACTCTCCCGGAAATTCGGCACGCAGCTTTGCGGGAAGGTCTGTCGACCTGATTGTCCCACGATCCCGCTTCTGTTTCAAATCGGCAACTCGGCTTTCACTAAGACTGATGCCGAGCTTTCGTGACAATCGCTCGAACTGCTCGAGGACCTTGATCGCCCGACTACATCGCTCCGGGTCGGTTGTGCGCTTTGCCATGTGTTTGCTTTCCCGGCTGCCGCACAGCTCGCTCACAGCAGGTGCTTTCGCGCCTCGTAATACTCGTGCCACGCTTTGCCTTTGCGCCCCTTGACCACGTGATTGAAGTAGTGCTGCAGCTTCTTGATGTCTTCCGGCGCGTCCTTGAACGCCGACCCCACCAGGTGCTGTACAAGATGTTCGCCGACTACCGTGCCGCTGCCGTAGTAGTAGGCGTGAATGCCGGCCGCGTAGGCCGTCGAGACTGCCTCGGCCGTGCTCATCGCGGTGGTCAAGGGCTCCAGCGCCTTGCCGTCGGCCGTCTCGCCGGCGCGCAGCTCGTGAAACGTCGTCACCAGCAGCTCGGTCATCTCCGGCGGCAACGTGGCAGGGACCTCGGCGCGCGCGAGCATCTTCTCCGCCTCGCGCTGCACAAGGGCCATCTCCTGGGCCAGGTCGGCGATCGGCGGCACCGTCTCGAAGTTGAAGCGCCGCTTGAGGGCTGCCGACATCTCGTTGACGCCGCGGTCGCGTGTGTTGGCGGTGGCGATGACGTTGAAGCCGGTGCGGGCGTACAGGGACCGCGCGTCGCCATGCATTTCAGGGACCGACATGACACGGTCGCTGAGGATGGAGAGCAGGATGTCCTGTATTTCGATCGGACAGCGCGTGATCTCCTCGAAACGGACGATCTTGCCGGTCTGCATGCCATGATAGAGCGGCGCCGGCACGAGGGCGCGCTCGGTCGGCCCCTCCGCCAGGAGGAGCGCATAGTTCCAGGAGTACTTGATGTTGTCCTCGCTCGTGCCGGCGCTGCCCTGAATGGTGAGCGTGGAATCGCGGCTGATGGCTGCCGCGAGCAATTCGCTGAGATAGCTCTTGGCGGTGCCTGGCTCGCCGATCAGCATCAAGCCGCGATTGGTGGCCAGGGCAACGACGCAGCGCTCCAGAAAAGAACGGCTGCCGACGAACTTCGGCTGCACGTCCAGCGCCTCGTCGCCGAAGACGAACTTCAGCACCGAGGCAGGCGTCAATGTCCAGCCGAGCGGCCGCGGCTGGCCCATGTCCGCCTTCGCGAGCCGATCGAGCTCATCGGAGTAGAGCATCTCTGAAGCGGGGCGCTGCAACTCGCTGCCGCTCTTCGCGGGCGTGGCCTTGTCGGCGGTCTTCCTGGGCATGTCATGTTCCCTTGGCTGTCAGTGCCGTCACGTCGCTCAACACCTCGCTGAGGACCACCGCGTCCATGTCGCCCAGCGTCAGTTTCTTCTCGTTCCGCGCGAATCCGCCGGGGCCGCGAAAGCCGGCCACGAAGTAGAATTCGACGATCGACAGCAGCTCATCGGGCTGGATGTATCCCATGCCGACGCTACCGTCGTAACGGACGACGGCCGTGACGTCGGCTGCGGGGAAGGGCTTGGAATGCTCGTCGAAACAGCCTGCATCCATGCCAAGGCCGCGCGTCCAGCCCCGCTTCTCCAGGCCGAAGACCAACGTCGGCGCCGGCAGCTTGACGCGATCGAATCGCTTGACGTCCTTCTGCCGCCTCTCGGTGTTCTCCAGGGCGAAGATCGGCCGACCCAGTTGCGGAAAGGGTGGAATAATCTCGTAGTCGCCGAACACTTCGCCCCAGGCGCCTTTCAATTCGTCCGCAAGATGCAATGGATGCAGCACGCCAACGCTGTCGATGCCCTTGAGCGTACAGGCGGCATCTCCGACATCGGCGTAGGTCTGGTCCTCGGTGACGCGGAAGGTCGTCGCGAGTTTGCCTTTCTTGTCGTAGCCGGCCCACAGGAGCAAGCGGACCAGGTTCGCCATCAGGGGCTGCTTGACGAGCAGCATTTCAAAATCAGCCAGACGCCAGCGCCGGCCAACGACCATCGCTTGCTCGAGACGAACGGCCTGGATGCTGGCGACTTCGGCAACCTGCTTTTTCAGCAGCTTCCACTCCTTGACCGCCTGCTCGGCCTTGGCGGCGTCGTCCTTCGCCGCGGGCCTGGGCAGGTCGGGCTTGACCCGATCCTCCTCGTCCTTGACCATCGGCTTCACGCCGGGCCCGAGGACGAAACGAAACTTGCGCGGCCCGAAATCGAAAACCCGGCTGCCGCGCTCGTCCAGGTCGCAGTCTGGGACAATGCGGTCTTCCAGCTCCGACTTCGTCAGCCCCTTGTCCCCGGCAATGGCCTCCATCAGCTCGCGGGCCTTGTTCTTGAGGGCCGGAAACTTGAGCTTCTGAGAGATGCCGTTGAGCTGCATGAGGGCCGTGTCCGTGCCGATGGCGCGGAGGCATTCGAGGCCGAGGACAGCGCGCGGATGCTGGTTCTCCCCGGGCCAGGCACGGATCAACGGAGCGAGCCTCAGCGCGGCGGCGTCGGATCCCAGAAAGCCGAGGGAAAGCATCGCCCATTTTTGTTTGATCGGGGCGCCTTCCCCCATCCAGGCCTCAAACAAGGACCAGGCAAAGGCGTCGAGGCTGTCAGTATCCGCATGCCCCTTGAGCCCTATCAGCAATTCGGGCGGCGCCGCGAGTTCCGCATTCTGCAAGGCCAGCAGGATTGCCGCCACGTGGGCGGGCGGCAACCGCCGGCCGTCGATCACAACCGCCGGCAAGCGCGCCAGGTCCACAAATCCAGCGCCAGGCAATGGCCGGAGCGTGCTGGCTTGCTTGGCGGACTTCGTCAGCCAGGCAGGGGCGCTCTTTTCGGAAAGCTCCGGATACACTTTCTCCACACGCTCGAGCACTTCTCGCTGGACGAACGCGGCCAGGTCCGCGGAAGCACGTTTCGCCGCCGCTGCAATGGTTGCAGTATGTCCCGTGCGATTCTGGTCGCGCAAGTACTGGAGAGCGGCCCCGGCCAGCTTCCCCTTGCCTGCGGCAACCGACACAAGACCCGCGATGGCATTGCCGACTTCGGTCTCCAACCACTCCCGCGCCAGCCGCGGTGATTTGGCGGACTTGCTTAACTCCAGCATGTGCTCCGCGGCTTCGGGCGCCTTCACCCGGGCGAACACTGCCAGCATGTCCTCACAGTGCTGCTTGTTCGTGATGGCCAGGATGGCATCGCGGACCACATCGAGGGCCCGTAGCTCCGTGGTGGCGAGCCAGCCACGAATGTGCTCGGGCCGGTCCCATTTGAGCTTCAGGCGGCGAAACTCCGACTCGATGATCTCGGGACTTCCCAGGGCCAGAACGAACTCGGGGGGATGATAGAGTGCGGGATAGGTGACTGGCAGGGCCGGGTCTTGCCATCCCTGCACGATCTGGCGGAGCTCCTTGTGGCAACCGAGCATCGCGCCAAAATAGACCGATGCGGGGTAGTAGTCCCAGCTCTTGGTTGGCTTCACGTGCACATCGATCAAATTTGCCACGAGCCGGCGAAGCGACGCCAACTGTGCGTTGGTGCAATGCAAGAGGACGTTGTCGCGGAAGCACGTGGTTTCCGCGACAATGTTATTGCCATTCCCGCGTATCTCGATGTAGTTGCTGAGTAACTCTTCCGGGCCAATCAGGTGCGCCAGCGCACGCAGCATTTCCGGATGGAAGTACACAACCTTTTTCAGCCGCTTCCGGATCTGATCCGGCCCCAGCTCGTCACTCTTTGGTAACGATTTCACGACCTCGGCGAGCGGCTCCTTGTAATCGATGGACGCAAAGAGGCTAAACCAGAACGCCGCTTCCGGGCGCGTCATCGCCAGCGGGACCTGCAGTTGTTGCGCCCAGTTGGACGCGAAGAAGCTCTTGACCTTCCGCGCCCGTTCCTCACAGGCTTCGCGATCGAACGGCTGCGGTGCCGGACGGGGAATCGGCGTCCACGGCTTCCACGAGGCCGCAAACCAGTCGGAAGCATCGAGGTCAATTTGTCGGGTGACTTCAAGGTTCACTTCACGCCGGGGCCCTTCACCAAGCACCTGGGCCAGGTTCTGCTCCGGGGCAGGTTCCTTACGCGGCTTCGGGGTCCTGGGAGTCGATCGCTTCCTGGCCGCCAGTTCCTTTCCGAGGCGAGAGTATTCCGTGTCGCGCGCGTAATGCTCTTCGTAGCCCTCGACCAACTTCCCGGCGATCAGCTTCTCGTAGGCTTTCAATGCGGCGTCCCGACTGGGAAATTCCTTGGTTTTCGTCTGGCCGGTGCGTTTGCTCCAGTGGGCGGTGTACTTCGGGATCTTGCCGTAGTGAACGACGACGGAACTGTCATCCAGCCATATGTTCCAGAACTTGCCGGGCTTGGTTTTCGTGTGGTGGAAAACCCTGCGGCTGAGCGAACACCCGGTTTCGTGCCAGCCTTGCTTTTCCTTTGCCTTGAGCTTGGCTTCGAACTCTTTCGCCGCACTCTTCTCGTCGGCCTCGCCCCAGTAGGTGCCGCTGCCGTCCTCGTGCTCGATGATGAGGTCGGTCGCCTTCACGTAGATCTGCCAAACGCCTCGGACACCCTTCTTGTGCAACTCGCGCATCTTCATGAGTAGACCCTTCAGGTCACTTCGCCTTCGCCGCCACCGTGGCCAGATCGGCCAGGACCTCGCTCAGCACCACCGGATCGACCTTGCCTAACGCTACCTTCTTTTTCTTGTCGTGATGAGGGTATGACTCGGGGACATAGACGCCCGGCAGGAAGAAGCAGTGCGTGATCTTCTGGTCCTCCCAGTCGGGCAAGCCCATGGGAATGCCATCCTCGAAGCAGACGAGCGCCGAGACGTTGGCCGAGGGAAACGGCTTGCAGTACTCCATGATGACGCCGTGATCGTCGCCGGATCCGCGCGTCCAGGCCAGCTTCTCCAGTGCGCCTTTCAGAGCCAGCGCGGGAACCTTGAGACCCTGGAAGCGTGCGATCTCGGAGCTCTTCTCCTCGCCTTTTTCCAGGGTGTGAATGGTCCGGCCCAGCTGCGGAAAGGGCGGAATGATCTCGTAGTCGCCAAATACTTCGCCCCACCCGTGGCGCTCGTCCGTCAAGTGCAGCGGGTGGACGATGCCGACTTCCTCGATTCCCTTCAAGCGAAATGCCTCGTCCTTGACGTCGGCGAACGTCTGGTCCTCGGTCACGCGGAAGGTGGCGGACAGCTTCCCGTTGCTATAGCCGGCCCAGAGCAGGAGACGCACCAGGTTGATCAGCAACGGATGGCGCACCAGCAGTGTTTCGAACTCCGCCAGCGGCCAGCGCCGGCCGGTGACCATGGCCTGCTCCAGGCGCAAGGCCTGTAGCTTGGCCACCTCGGCAACCTGCTTCTTGAGCAACTTCCACTCCTGCACCGCTTGCTCAGCCCTCGTCGCGTCGTCCTTGGCGCCGGGCTTGGGCAGGTCGGGCTTCACGACGCCGCCGTCGTCCTTGACCATCGGCTTCATTTGCGGGCCGAGCACGAGACGGAACTGACGCGAACCGAAGTCGAACACCCGGCTGCCGCGTTCGTCGAGGTCGCAATCGGGCACGATGCGGTCCTCGAGTTGGCTGCGCGTCAGACCCTTCGCCGCCGCAATGGCATCCATGAACTCGCGTGCCTTGTTCTTCAGGCCCTGGAACTTGAGCTTCTGGGCGATGCCGTTGAGCTGCATGAGGGCGGTGTCGCTACCGATGGCGCGCAGACACTCGAGGCCGACGACTGCACGCTGATGCTGGCTCTCGCCGGGCCAGACGCGGATGAGCGGCGTGAGCTTCAGCGCACAGCCGTCGCCGCCCAGCAGGCCGATCGCCGTCATCCCCCACTTTTGCTTGCTCGGATAGCCCTCGTTCTGCCACTGCTCGAACAGCGTCCAGGCAAACGCGTCGAGCGAATCGGCAGCCGCATGCTCTTTCATGGCTGCGATCAGCGCGTGCGGCTGGTCCGGCGAGCTGTTCTGCAATGCCAGGAGGACTGCGGCCACCTGCTCGTCGCCGAGCCGGCTGTCCTTCACCCGCAGCGGCGCGAGACTCGCGGGCTGCGCCCAACCGGAGTCTTTCACGGGCTTCAAGAGCGCCGCCTGCTTGAATGCTGTCTTGAGTGCGGCGGGGGTCGACTTGTCGTCGAGAAGGGGGTGAACCTTTTCGACCTGTTCCAGGACCTCTTTGCGCACCCGGTCGGCTGCCTCGGCAGGGGCGCTCTTCAAACAGCTTTTGATGAGGTCGGCATGGCCTTCGCGCTTCTTGCCCCGGAGGTAATCGAGCGCGGCGGAGGCAAGCTTGCCCCGGCCGCCCGCGATGGGAATCAGTCCCGCGATGGCGTTGCCGACCTGCTCATCGAGCCATTGACGAGCGATACCGGGAGCCTTCGAGGACAGCTTCAATTCCAGCATGTGCGGGGCGGCTTCGGGGGCCTTGACGAGCGCGAAGGCCGAGAGCAGTCGCTCGGCCACTTCCTTGGCGGATCGATGCTTGTCATCACACCACCCTGCTTCCACGCTCAGAATGCACCCGGCAATGTAATCCAGCGCATTCAGCTCCGTGCAAGCCAGGCAGGCGCGCACGTGGCATGGCATGCGCAACGGTAGTTTGAGCCGGCGCAGCTCGCTCTCCACCTGCTTGGGACCGCTCAGGCCGAATACCAGGCGTTGTGGCGACTGGTAGTCTCCGTGGTGCCCCTGGCGGTAGAGATCGTCGGGCAGGTCCGCGAGCAGGCGCGCGATCGGAGCGTGCAAACCGATCAGGGCGCCAACATAGAATGCCGGGGCGTATGCCCCGGTCTGCACCTTGGGCGGCTTGGCGGTGCTCATCGCTTTCAGAATCAGCTTTCGCAGTTTCTCGACGTCACGGTCCGATGCGAATGGCAACCAGTTCAGGCGGAAACTCTCCAACAAGGCATGCTGCTGGCTGATCGCCGACCAGTAGGCATCTTCCGGCAGGCCATTGAGCGATTCCCAGAATTCGTCCCAGTCGAATTCGTTCGATTCGGGGAGTGGCCGCGCCGTCCGCGGGCGCCAGGTCGCCCAGAGCCAGTCATCCGGATCGAGGTCGATGGTGTGGGTGACAGCTGTGCTGACGCCCTGTGCGACAGAACCCGGCATGGGCGGCGGGCCTGGCGCGGGCTCCGCGGGAACGGTCGGTTCCTTGCTGCTTTTGCCTTTCTTGACGGCAGCTGGTTTGGTCGTCGCGACCGGTGCGGCTGCAGCGCCCGTCTCCACGTAGCCCTTCTTGATCTTCTCCGCGATCAGCTTCTCGCAAGCCTCCTTCGCCTTCGCCTCGCTGGCGAACTCCTTGGTCTGTGTCTGCCCCGCCGTGCCGATGCGGCCGAACGCGACCGTGAACGCATTGCCGTCCTGGTCGATCGCCCAGAACTTGCTCGAGCTGCCTTCAACCAACTGAAATTCGCGCCGGCTCATGGATGCTCTCGCTGGTTCACCACTGGAACGTGGGATTTGAGACCGAGGTGATCGGGAGAAAGTGTAATGAGTTCCGAGCGAGAAATCTGCCGCCAATCCAGCAAAATATCGCTCGATGAACCGGCCCTATCCGAAGCCAAGCCGCTACTTCGTGGCGGGGCGCGGTCCAAGGTGGCCATCGCGATCGCCGACGGGAGCGGGCTACCAGTACCTCATCGCCTCTTCGAACAGCTTTGCCAGTTCTTCTTCGCCGGCCGGCCGGGGGGATAGCTTCGTGACGCGATGCTGCGGCACCGTTCCCTTCACCAAAGCGGGTATGTCGGCAGCGCCATAGCCGACCGCGTGCAGCCCGTTCGGCATGCGCAGCACCTGCATGAAATGAATGATACGGTCCGCCAGGACTCGGCCGACGTCCTCGGGCCGCGCCTTGCTCACGTCGGCGCCCAGCACCTCCGCGGCACGCAGGTGCCGTTCCGGGCAGGCCGCGGCCGTGAAGCGGAAGACCGCCGGCGCGTTCAGGATCACGCTCATGCCGTGCGGCACCATCGGGTGATCGACGTCGTAGCCCGCGGGCTTGAAACCGCGCACCATCCCGGATACCGGGTAGGACATCCCGTGCGGCAGATGCACGCCGGCGTTGCCGAAGCCGACGCCCGCATAGGCCGACGCCAGGATCATCTGGGCGCGGGCCTGGTCGTCGCTCGGGTCGGCCACGGCACGCGGCAAGCTCTCCGCCACCATGCGCAGCGCCTGCAACACCCAGACGTCACTGATGGGATTGGAGCCTTGATAGGCGGGACGGAGCAACGGCCGGGCCGGTCGCGGCCGCTGGTCATAGGGGATGGCCGTGTACGACTCCAGCGCGTGGCTGAGCACGTCGAGCCCCGCGGAGGCGGCGACGGCTGCCGGCTGCGTGCGCGTATTGTCCGGATCGAGAAGGCCGAGCGTCGGCTTGAGGCGGCGGTGGGCGATCCCGGTCTTGGCGTGCAGACGCACCAGGTCGAAGATGGCGACGCCGGTCGTCTCGCTGCCTGTGCCCGCGGTGGTCGGGATCGCGAACAACGGCCTCAGCGGCCCCGGCGGCGGCACTCCCTTGCCGATCGGCGGATTGACGTAGTCGAGGAAGTCCGCTGGTGGGTAGGTCGCATACAGGTTAGCGGCCTTGGCCGTGTCGATCACCGAACCACCACCCACCGCCACGAACGCCTGAAAATCGCCTGCTTTCGCAACCGCGATCGCCTCCTGAAACGACTCCTCGGTCGGCTCTACGCGGACCCGGTCGAAGAGTTGATACCGAACCTTGGCCTCGTCGAGCGACTCGAGGACCGCGATCGCCGGCGGCAGCTTGCGCACCAGCGGATCGGTGACGACCAGGACGTTTCGCAAACCCAGGTCGGCCAGCTCCGCGCCGATCTCGCGCGTCACGCCGGCGCCATAGCGAATGCTTGACGTGGCCATCTCGAAAGCAGTTTCAAGTTCCATGGGAGAGTCTCACCACCATCTGGCGGATGCCGAACGACCGGCCCAGCACGCACATGTTCGTGTGCACCCCCATGAGCACGACGTTCTTGATCCCCTCCTGTTCGCAGAAGTTGAAGATCTCCTCGCCGCTGTCGCTGACGCCGTCGAAGCTGACGATGTCGAGCCCGGCATGCTCCTTCGTGTACTTCTTGACGATCGGGCCCAGCAGGGCGTCGTCGCACGCGCACTTGGAGGTGTCCACCGGCATGGCCGGCTCGCGCGTCTCGTCGAGATAGCACCACTTGGCGATCGGCACCGGCGGCTTGGTAGCCTTGGCCTGCTGCATGCGCTTGCGGTAGGGCGTCTCGGCGTACATGTTCATGGTGTCGCTGGGCGCATGGATGATCATGGCGCCGTGGTTGCGGGCAGCAGTGAGCACGGCATTCATCCTCGGTACCAGAACGCCGACGCGCTGCGCGGCCGACTTGCAATAGAGGTCGTCCCACATGTCGCAAACAATGATGGCAGTCTCGGAAACCTCCCAGTCGACCGTCTTCTCCGCGACCTGGAATTTGCCGCTCTTGGGCGTCCCCTCCTTGCGCTCCCGAAGCGTCAGCCGGAATTTGCCGGGCACTTTCGGACGGTTGGGCAGGCGCTCTTCCTCCTTGTCGGCGGTAAGTGCCGGGACGGTGAGGCCGAGGGCCAGGACTGAAATAAGGAGCATCCAGCGACTGGTGCGAGACATGACGTCGTCCTTCCTGGTTTCGTTTTGCATTCGTGCTCGGCGACCGGATCCGGATGACCTGGCACGATCGGGTCTTCCCTGGTGCTATATAACCCGGCGGAACAGAAAATCATAGCATGACGACCCTCTCGCCCGACCCTTTGCGTCGATTCACTGTCGAAGCAGGGCCGTGTCATCTTTCATCGACCGCTGCTTCCTGTCGCGCGGCGGCGTATCGCCATCACGAGATATTTGAATTGGGTGCAACTGCGTTTTCTACAAGGGAAACAGCAATCCTACACGGGAAAAACAAGGTTTTCGGCCATTCGGAGACCGGAAAATCGACCATTAATGCCCAAATTTGGGCAGCGATTGCAGCACGAAACTGACACGAGCTTTGAGAAGACCCTGAAAAACAGGGCATCTGCTACTCAAGCTCATCCTGTAGAATTAGCAGCTGCACCCATTTGAATTTTTCGTCTGCGCTTCTTGCTTTGGATCCCGTCTAATGATTGGGGTGTCCCACGACACGCCTCCTCCTACCCCGACTGCCTGCCCGCCATCCGGAGATGGTTTCATGACTCCTACCAGTGCTTGCCGTTCCTTCCGCACTGTAGCGCCGATGAGCCGGCGGGAAGTCCTCCGCGCTGGGTCGCTTGGCCTGTTCGGCCTGACGCTGCCCGGGTTGCTGCAAGGTCGCGCCCGCGCCGCGGCGGTGCCGCGCGGCGGGCGTGCCAAGGCGTGTATCCTCCTGTTCATGTGGGGCGGGCCGGCCCACCAGGACACCTGGGACATGAAGCCCGACGCCCCGGCGGAGTACCGCGGCGACTTCAAATCCATCGCCAGCGCGGTGCCCGGCCTGCGCGTCTGCGAGCACCTACCGCTGGCGGCCCGCCAGGCCGACAAGTTGGCGCTGGTCCGATCGATGACGCACGGCGACGTGGACCACCTGACGGCGACGCATTTCCTGCTCACCGGCCGCGGCGTCCCCAACCGCGCCGGCTCGGAACACGAAGACTTTCCGCATTACGGCGCGCTGCTGGCGAGCCTCGGCCGGGGGCGGGGGCCACTGCCGCCATTCGTGTCGATGATGCCCCGCGTTCCCGACGGTGCTCCGCGCTTTGTCGAGCAGTCGCGCGGCCGCGGCGCCGGCATGCTCGGCCCGCTGTACGAACCGATGCGCATCGACGGCGATGCCAGTCGGGCGGACTACCGCGTTGCCGACTTCAGCCTGAACGCCGACGTGCCGACCGAGCGCGCAAGCGGCCGCCGCGACCTGTTGCGTCGGCTGGAGGACCAGCGCCGACTGCTGGAGAAAGACCCGCGTGCCGCAGCGCTGGGCACCCACTACAACCGCGCCTTCTCTCTGCTGGAGGCGCGGGGCGTGGCCGAGGCGTTTGACCTCAGCAAGGAGAGCGACCGGGTCCGCGACCGCTATGGCCGCAACATCCACGGACAGGCGGTGCTGCAGGCGCGGCGGCTGGTCGAGGCGGGAGTGCCGCTTATCACGGTCTTCTGGCAAAACGATGGCATCACGAACGTCAGCGTCTACTGGGATACGCACAGCCGGAACTTCATCGACTTGAAGACCCGCCTCTGTCCGGTCGCCGACCAGGCGCTCAGCGCCTTGCTGGAGGACCTGGCGCAACGGGGCATGCTGGACGAAACGCTGGTCGTCTGGACGGGGGAGTTTGGCCGCACGCCCAAGGTCGGCCAGGGAGTGCCTGGCGGCGCCGGTGCGGGGCGGGACGGCCGCGACCACTGGGCGGGCGTGTTCACCAGCGTACTGGCGGGCGGAGGCGTCCGTGGTGGATACGTGCACGGTTCCAGCGACCGCTTCGCCGCCTTCCCGGCCGCGGACCCGACCCGGCCGGCCGACCTGGCTGCCACGATCTACCATTGCCTGGGCGTCGACCCCGAGATGCAAGTGCGCGACCGGCTCGACCGGCCGCTGACACTGTGCGAGGGGAAAGTGATCCAGCCGATCCTTCGGTAACGGTCAGCGTCTACGCCTCAGCGACGAAGAAATCGGCTTGCATACCGTCTATGTCGCCGGCCCATGCGGAGAAGCCGCCTGCCAGCGGCCTCTCCTCGTTCGATCGCATCTTCAAATGCCCATCGTTCTCGCGGCATTCACGCGATCTGTGTCACCTCGATGAAGTTGATCTTGTTGTTCACCGCTCCCGTCGCGTTGCTGACAGTCAGCCGCCCGTCGCTGACCTGAACGGTGACGACGCCCTCGATCCAGCGGCGCTGCGACGTCGGAGTGCCGTCGATCGCCAGCACGCCCTCCACGTTCAGTTTGTAGACGCTATTGATGAAGCTGGGATCGCCGGCCGCGATGCGTACCTGGTATGTACCGTTGGGCACGGCGATCTCCCAGCGAGCGGTGGCCGCCGTCATGTGGATCAGGCTGTCATAGCGCTCGTCGATCGAGTTGGCGGCGTCTCGGTCGCGGGCAGCGCCACGGAAGTCGGCGTTCCAACCATAGCTCAGGCCGTTACCGCGAGCCCCAAAGACCAGGCCGCTATCCGCCAGGTAACCGTTGACGCCCTCGCCCGTGGCCGTGGTGAAGTTGATGCGTGCGGCGAACGCCGGCGCCCTGGGCGTGGCGGTCACCTGGTTGGACTGGATGCTGCCGCCGCCGCCGTTGACCGCGGCCAGCCGGTAATAGTACGTCGCGCCGTTCGTCAGGCCCGTGTCGGTAAACGAGGCGCCGGTCAGGCCCGTACGGTAGACGACCAGGCTGCTCGCCGAGGTGCCGCGATAGAGCGTGAAGCTCGTCGCGCTGGGGACGGCGGCCCAGGTAAGCTTCGCCAGGGCGTTGCCGGACGTGACGGCCAGTGTTGGGGCCGCGGGCCGCGTCAGGGCGCTGGCCGTGTTGGAGGCGGCGCTTTCACCGCCGGCATTGGTGGCCCGCACGCGGAAGTAGTAGGTCATGCCGGCGGAGAGGCTGCTCACCTGCAAGCTCGTCACGTTGGCGCCGACCGTCGTCACCACCAGGTTCTGGGTGAACCCGAGGTCCGTCGCGCGCTCGACTTTGAACCCGGTTTCGTTCGTCGAGTTGTCGGCCCAGCTCACGGTGATCTGAGAAGCGGAGACGCTGACGGCCGTCGCGTTCGACGGCACGGCGGGAATTGCAGGGGGCGGCGTGCCGAACTCGTAGGCGCCGATGTCGAGCGCGCCAACGACTGGTCGCGCCTCCGCGCCTTGCGGATGCAAGTACTGGAAGCGCGGCGTCAAATCGAAACCATTGACGGTGCCGGGATTGGTGCCGGCGTTGATCGCGGGCGACCCGGCGGTCAGGTGGTAGTCGAAGCCGGCCTGGTTCACCAGCCCCGGCGAACTGGAAACCAGGTTCGTCGTCAGCGTGCCGGTGCCGGACAGCACGGTGCCGGGGCCAGCGAAGATGTTGTTCACGATTTGCACGTTGGTCGGCGTGCCACTGACGCGGACAAAGGTGCCGGCGGAGCGATCGTTGACAAACGTGTTGTTTACGACAAAAAGCTGCTGGCTGGGGTTGGTAGCCCCCTCGGCCGCAAAGCTGAGGATGGTCGAGTTGCCGGTGTTCGCGCTCTGCTCGATCAGGTTGCCGATGATGTAGGCGATGCCGCCATTGGGCAGGTCGATCTCGTAGCTGGCCGCGCCCGCGGGGCCATCGGTGATGCGGTTATAGAGGATGTAATTAGCGTCGGCGCGGCTCTTGACCAGATGGCCGACGTTGCCGTCGTGGCTATAGGAGTTCCGCAGGGTGAAGGAGCGGACGTGGCCGATGTACATGTTGTGGCTGAAACCATCGCCGTAGCCATTGTGGGCGAACTCCGAACTATCGACGACGATATCGCTCAGGGCGTTGGCCCCGGTCAGAATGCCGTTCTCGTTGTCGTGGAAGTAGCAGTTGACGACGGTCAGACCGGCGCCTTCTTGGCGGATGCCGGCGCCGTTCTTGTCGACGGCCGTCGCACCGGAGAATTCGATGTTCTTGACGGTGGTGTTAGCGCCCTGGATGACCCAGATGCCCTTGCCCTGCGCGCTGTTGCCGCCCGCCTCCATGTGAGCCCGGCCGCCGACGCCTTCGATGGTGAGATTGCTGTCCGTCCAGACGGCTACGTCGCCCGTGTAGAGTCCTGCCTGGATGCGAATCGTGTCGCCATCCTGAGCGACAGCGGCGGCCTGACTGGGCAACGCATAAACCTGGCCCGGCCCGACACTCAGAATGGCCGGCACGCAGCGGTCTTCTAGACACTCCAGGGTCAAACGCACCCGTCGCGCGGTCGAGCGCGAAGAACCGAAACGGGAGAGGCAAGAGGTCCAGTTCATGCGGAAAACTCCTGTGTAGAGCAGAGCATTCGTATCACCGCGCCGGGCATGTCAAACGATCGCGGCGCCTGGCGTACGAGAGCGTGAATTGGTTCCACGGACATGATGCGTCGGCGCTCGACGCACCACCCATCGGCGCGCACCGGGGGCGTCAACCCTACCGATTGCCTTGCCTTCGCCTACCGAAGGTTCAACGGCACTTCGATCTGGGAAAAAAGGCGCGAGTTCTGTGGTCTAATGGCGATATAGACAACCGACTGACGGGATAGTGGAAGCTCGGTGGTGTCGTACACCATGCTGCTGGCATTATGGCGACCGGAGGGCGCGACAATTCCGCCTGGCGCCGGCGTCGCCTTTTCCCAGCCGAAGCGATGGATACTGGTGAAGGCGTAGCGCACCTCGTGTTTGACGGCGTCTTCCTCCACCGCACGGTTCCAGGTGACGATCAGGCGACGGTTCGCCTGCACCACGGTTGCGGTGATGCCGTAGACCTGTTCGTCGTTCTCGGGCTCCGACTGGCGGATAAACTCCACTTCGTCCAGCCGATAGTCCACGGGATACTGCGCCGGCGCGCTCAGCGCCTCGACGTAGAAACGCGTCAGGGCGTCAAAGAAGTTGACGCCGTCCTCACCGGTCGGTCGGAGCCGGCTGCCGACGTCCTTCGACGGGTTCTTGCCGCGCTCCAGCGAAGGATGCGCATTGATGAGGACTACGGTCCAGCAGTCCAGCGCCGGCACGTTGATGCGATGCTGAAAGCTGCTGCCGCCTTCGTCCAGGCTGCCCCAGTTCGGCTCGCGGACGCGCTTGACATAGGTGCCGACATTCATGTTCGCGCCGCCGTCGGTGCGGTGCGGCGCCGCCCCGGACGGCACCTTGAGCCAGAAGCGCAACCGATTGTACGTGTCAAAGCGCCACGTGCCGGACTCGGCCGCGTAGTCCCGCGCGAACGTCTTCTTGCCCTTCTCCTCGGGGTCGAATTGCACCTTGAGCCGGCCCTGTGTCAGGCGCATCAGCAGACTGCTGCCGGCGATCGCGTCGGTCCCATCGAGGCTCGCCTGGAAAACGCCGCCATCGCTGCCGTCGGGCTCGGCACAAAAACGGGGAAAGTGGTCGCCGAGCTTGTTGACGGGCAGCGCGGGCCCGTTGAAGTGGACCAAGGGCACCTTGTCCGGCGGCCCGTTCGCCGATCGCAGCAGGAGGGCGGCCCCGGTACCGAGCACCGCAACCGCCAGCACAATGGCTGCGGCCAACTTTGCCTTGGCCAGCGCCGCGGCCCGCAGCGTCGCGTCGGCGAGAGCGGCGACCGGTGCGGAAGCCGCGCCCGCACCACCGGCCAGCTTTAGGTTCCCTGCCAGACTTGCCGGCACTACCGCCGACACCTTTTGCTGGGCAAGGAATGTGATCAGGACCGCCGACGTGACCGCTACGCCTCGCCGCAACAGAGTCGCTCGCAGCCGATTGAGCCCGTCCATCGCCCGGCGCGACAGGGTGCCCTGATGGCAGCCGAGCAAGCGGGCGGCTTCTTCCTGGCGGTGACCTTCCAAATGGCACAGAATGACGGCTTCGCGAAGCTGGGTCGGCAGTCGCCCGATGGCGCTGTCCAATTCACGCCGGAGATCGTCGTCCGGCGGTGAACTGATGGGGGGCTTTTGCATCGCCGCCGCTTCCTCTCTTCGCTCGCGCCGGAACCTCGATCGCAGCAGGGTCACCGCGGTGTCATGGGCCGCCTTGTAGAGCCAGCCGGCCAGCGATCCTTGTGCCCGGCCGGGGTGCCGTGCCAGGAGCAGGAACACTGCCTGGGTCGCGTCCTCCGAGTCGTGGCTGTTGTGCAGCAGACGGAGGCACGTTCGGAAGACCATGCCGCCATAGCGCGCGGCCACCTGGGCGAAAGCCTCCTGATCGCGACGGGCCAGGAACTCGGCGAGGAGTTGCTGGTCCGTCCAGGTCGAGAGGTCCCGAATCTGGGGCGGAGAGGCCGGCGAGTTTCGGCTCCCCGCTTCGGTTGCTGCAACCGCGGGTCGGAACATGGTTTATCCTTCGGGCACCCAGATACCGTCGCCGAGCCTGAGTTTATGCGCGGGAAATGTGAAATGTCAAACGATCAGCGAGCTCGCGCACCGGCCAAACGCGTCAGCGACGGATCGACCATTCGCCGCTGGCGCATCCGGCAGCCGACCGGAGGTCTCACGGGCGCAGGATCAGCGCATCGGCCACGTCCAGGTCGAGCGTCAAAATCAGCTTGCTGGCCTCGCGCTTCATCTCCACCTTGTTGCCACTGGCCAGCGTCACCTTCTCCGCGAGCACCGGCAAGTTGACAGTCACGGTCAATCCCTTCACGGGAGCGCCGCTCCAGTTAACCAGAGGTATCAGCGTACTCGACTTCGCCTGCACAACCGTGTTCTCCACCAGCGGTTCGGAGCAGACGACGGGCAATGGGAAGTCCGGATTGGCGATCGAGAGCGCCGCTCCCTTGTCGAAGCGCGTCGGGATGAAGTGCATGAATGCTTCATCGGTGGCACCGCGGTCAATGGGACGCTTCGGCAGCGCCGGCTTCATGTACGCAAAGCCCGGCAGATAGCCGAGGTAGCTGGCCTGGCCCTTTCCCACCGTGCGACGGCTGACGGCGGGCGACTTGTCGTCAAACACGCCCACCACCTGCTTGCTGTCCGCGGCAAATCGGCTGCGCACGCCGATCACCGGTTCCATCCACGGTTTCATCGTGTTCATGTGGACCTGGTCCATCGCCGTGGCGAACGGCAGATCCTGCTTCTCGAAGCGAACGAGGCCGTCCTTGTCCTCCTCCAACTCCTTCGGCTCGACGCCGAGCAGTTCGCGCAGCGTCTTGTTCGGCTGGTTGAACTCGTCCCACATCCCGGCGCCGGCCGTCGCCACCAGTTTGCCGCCGTTGCTCACCCATTCCGCGATCGCCTTCGACGCGGCCCGGCTGATGTGGCGGTCGGTCAGGTAGAGCAGCTTGTAGCCTTTCAAATCGTCGCCTTCGACCACCATGTCGAGCGGTACCTGCTGATGGCGAATCGCCAGGTACATGCAGCGCTTGTGGGCGTCATATGGCGCGCGGTTGTCGTCCCACACGTCGGCAGCCTCGCTGAACCACAGGCCCGCCAGGCCCGGACGTACCTGGCCGTCCTGCACGATGTCCTCGAACTGGCCCAGCTCGTGGATCGCCTTGCGCACTTCGTGATACATTTCCGGAGCGCTCGAGTGGTTCTCCGTGTACGCGGCCTGCACCGGGCGGAATTCGAAGAGATTGAAGACCTTCACGCCGTGGGCGATGTCGCCGTACCACTGACGCCGCCAGCTATTCACCGTGTTGTTCGGCGTGTGCGGCATCACGTAGTAGTGGATCTTCGCCTCGGGCTTGCCGCGAAGGGCCGCGCGGAAGATGTCCGGCATCAGGAAGTTCACCTGCTGACTGGCGACGGGCACCTGGAAGATGTAATCCTCGCCCCAGGGCATTGTCATGCCGCCCTCGCGGAACAGAGAAATCCACTGGTGCGTCGTGCCCATGTACATGGCCCCATGATGGGGCGAGAAGTTGGCGCCGACGCCCGCGTTGGGCAGGTTTCTTTTCAGGATGTCGGTGCGTTCCTTCAATTGCCGGATACCGAAGCGATAGCCGTACAACTTCGAGTAGTAGTAAAGGCCTGGCTTCGTTTTGGCCGACTCGGCAGCCGGGCTGAACGACAGCTTCTCATAATCGTCACCGGCAGCCGGGTCCAGTTCGGCAGGCTTGACCTTCTGCTCCTTCAGCCAGGCGCGGAAGCCGGCATGGTCGTTGGCGGGCGGCGTCGCCAGGCCGATCTCGTCGCCAAGGCTGACCACCGCAATCTTGTCCGCCTTGCCGGCGTCCTTGAGCTTCTTGCAATGGCCTTCCAGCATGTTCGTCGGCACGCCGCGCACGTCGATGTAGCCGCGCACCAAGCCGCCCGCGCCGTCGAGCTCTTCCGGCTGCGATTTCGCCAGGGCCGTGGCGCCCATCAACTGCAGGAACTCGTTCAACGCAGTCGTATACGGAGCGTTGCCGGGCCGCGGGTCGAAGGTGGAACCGTAGATGAGCGTTTTCCGGGGTGCCGTCCCGGCGGGTGCGGGTTGTTTTTTCAGGTACGCGACCAGGTCGAGCAGCACCTCGTCGGCCGTGCGGACACGGCGCGAATAGCGCGTGTCGGCGGAATATGCCAGGGACAGGTTGCCTGTAACTTTCTCGAAACGGCGAATCGTCTCGATCTTGCCATCCGCGCCGCGCAAGCCGACATCGAGATCGAAGTTCAGCGCTCCCTTGCCGGCTGCAGTCAGGTTCCATTGACCGTCGTTGAGTGTGTCGAGCAGGCTGCCGACTTCCACCCAGTCGGTGTTTTGCCCGGGCTCGGCACTGATCGTCGTCGGCTTCCAGGTGCGCATGTGGACCCAGTATGGTGAATGCTCGGTCCCGTTCGGCACGGTCAGCGTCAGCGCGCTGCCCTCCTTGGCGTTGTGGACCTTCAGAAACACGTCGCCGGCCTGGGTAAGCATGCCGTCGAGCGGCAGGTAGCTCTCCTTGTCGATGCGCTGCTTCACCTGTGCCTCGTCGCTGGTCAGCATCACCAGGTCGACGTTCCGGCGAGCTGCGTCACCGGGCTGCTTATCGGCAATCAGGGTCAACTTCGCCTTGCCGGCATCCAGCTCGACGGCTGCGTCGTGTCCTTCCCAGACGATGGTCTCCGACGCGCCCCAGTCCCAGGCAACTTCCTTCTGCAGCTTCTTGCCGAATGCCCAGATCTTGACGTTGTCGCGAGCGCCATAGAGCCGATCCAGCTTCACCTTGCCGCCCTGCTCCACCTGGAGCTTGAACTGCGTCTCGAAACGGTAACAGGCCTCATAACGGATCAGCGCAACGTAGCGCCCCGCCTTGGGCACCTGCACCTCGATGACGGCTTCGGTACGTTCGCACTGTTCCGGAGCCCCGAGGTACGCCTTGCGGCTCAGGAAACTGTTGGCAAACGTCGCGCAGTGATAGTTCGTGCCCCAGGGCTTCGCCTGCCAGCCGGGCTTGACGGTTTGAAACTCCTCCGCCTCGGCAATGATCGTCGTTTCGTTGACAGGCGCGACTGCATGATCCTTGCGAAACGCCTGGGAGACGGTTTCCGGTTTGGCGTCGGCGGACGACAGGGATGCAGTGGAAGCTACGAGGGCAAAAAGCGACAGCACGCGGCGCAGCGCGGACATGGATTTCTCCGGCGAAGGTAGGAGCACGGGCACACAGGAATGTACGAGGCAGCGCCGGAGGAAGCAACCGGCAATGTGCGGGTGAAGGCAGGGTGGTTGCCGCGAGTCGCTGGGCAATGTCCCGTGGCTGCCAAGGAACGAGTGATTGGGAGCTCGCTTAAGTTAATGGCATTCCACGGTGTTCCCTTTTCCGCATCGAATGTCTTCGCCGGGGACGGCCGTTGGGCGACGGGCCTGGATGACGACGACGGCCATGCAACAGGGACTGGAGGCGAGCCTGCGACCGCGCGGGCGGCCGCGCAAGAGCCCTGCGTCAGCCCCCGGATTCTTCGATGTATGTGAGGGCTGACCCCCACCGGCTCGCGTGAGATTTCGACGTCTTCGAAAGGCTTCACTTTGGCTGTAGTCGTCCGCGCTCGGCGCTGCCTTATTCCGGAACCTTGACAGTGGCCTGGGCCGCATACTGCTTGTCCACGCGGACCACGCGGTGGTTGAGGCAATCGCCAACATAAATGAACTTGTCGCTGGCGCTGGCGGTGACGGGCCAGCCCAGGGGGATGGACGGAGCGGGCTCCTTGCTGCCAGGCCCCTGGCAGTCGAAGTTGCCATAGCCGCCGAAGCGGACAATCTCGTTGTCGGCGTTGTCGCGTACCGACACCGAAAAGGTGAGGCCGTTCGGGATATACAGGCGGCCAAATCCATCGATATCAAACCGCGGCTTGGTGCAGGCGCAGGAACCCACGGCCCGCCAGCGGCTGACGGGCCCGCAGCCGGGGTACTTCGCCACGGCGCCGACCACTTCTTTCACCGTCCAGTCCTTGGTCTTCACCTCGCCTCCGGTGGGTGGCAGCTTGTAGATGGTGCCGACGGCATTGCGGTAGCCCTCGTCCTTCTCGTAGCCGGGAGGGACCGGGTAGTCGGCGGGCAGACCGGCCTGGAGGAGATACATGTTGCCCGCGCCATCGACGCGGATGCTGCCGCCGTAGCCGATGACGCCGGTGACCGCCGCAGGCACCTCGGCCTTGGTCGTTTCGGATTTCGCCTTGCGCGGGAATTCGACGATCTCGCCATCGGCGTCGTAGACGCGGACATGGCAATCATTGGTGCCGAACGTGGCGTAGACCTTGCCCTGCGGATCGACGTGCATGCCGCAAACGCTGGCGCCCCGGCCCGCCCGGCCGTAGACATGGCCGAAGGTGTGCTTGCCGGTTTTCATCAGCGGTGCGGGCTTCAGGTCGCGCGTGAAACGGGCGATCGGCCCATCATAGCTCCCCGAGGTCCCCCAGGTGTAGATCATGCCATTGGCGCCAATGGTAAGGTCCACCGCCTTGAGATCCAGGGGGCCGCCCTCGCCGGTTTCACCGTTGTAGCGCCACACCGTGCCACCGGAGCGCGTGACATAGATCAACTCCGCCGCACGGTCGATGTCCATGTAGCCGACGAAGGTGATGGCCTTGTCGTCGCGGTTCAGGAACTTGTCGCCGGCGACGGCCAGCTTGCTCCCCTGGTCCTCGACGCGAACGACCTTGCCTGCATCGCGGTCATCTTCCTTGGATTGGCCCGCCAGCCAGAGGACAGGGGTCTTGCCGCTCTCATCGAGCGTGAAACCGCCGCCGATGGTGCCGGTCAGGGCCAGCTCGGCGGCGACCCTGGCCTGGTCGCCGCGGCCGGTGATCTTTCGAAGCGTTCCCGGCGGCGTCGCGCCGCGGGAAATTTTGCGCGAAATCACGTACAAATCGCCGGTCTTCCGCGACACGACGACCCGGTCGGGCCAGTCCACCTTGGTCGCGCTGAGCCGTTTTCCTTCCGGACTGATCTCCACGACCTGCCCATTCACCAGATCGCAGACGAGGACATTCCCCTTGGCGTCGGTGTCGATGCCTGCCGCGGCCGATTTCTTGTCCCAGGCACTCGGCATCCAGTATTTGTCTTTCTCCCAGTCGGGAAGCTCGAGGTCGAAGAAGCGGGTCGGCTCGCTGTCGGCCGTCGTCAGGTCGTGGCGATAGATGCGGCCCTGCGGCCAGCGCGGATCGACGTCCGCGGGCTTCTTGCCGTCGTAGGGCACGCCGGCGACGTTGGAGTAATACGCGGTCTTGCCGTCGGGAGACAGGGCAACCTGGATATCGAGCCATTGCGGGCAATTCAGCTTGGCCTTCTCCGGCCACATCGCGACCGTGCGAAGCTGATTGCTGCCGTCGACCGCCAAGAAGTTGAGCTTGCGTGCCTCGGTATTGACGAAGACGATGCGGCCATCCGCCAGCCGGCTGACGATCTCGTTGCCGAGCGTCGTGAAGATCGGATAGAGGCTATTCTGGTTGGCCGGAGTGAAGCTCTTGTCCGGTAAGCCAAGCAGCTGAAAGCCGCTGGCCTTGGCCGGATCGGTGGAGGGTGGATAGGGCAGCAGCGTCTTGACGTAGTCGCCCTGGCGATCGAACTGGCGCAAGTGCCACGGCCACATGCCTGAGTTGCCATGGCTGCCGATCGAGGACATCATCAGGACGAAGAGATTGCCGGAGCCATCGGTGACGACGCCGTTGACCGGGGCCCGATACGGCATGGTCGCGACGCTGCCGGTATAAGGGCTGCCGCCGATGGTGCGGCCATAGCGAACGCTGGTGCCGGCACGAACCTGGAGCTGGAAGGGCCCGTCGGCCGCGGCCTTGCCCAGGTCGTCCTTACCGTCCCAGACCAGGCGTTGCTCAAGGCCCGCCTTGAGTGGCGACGGTGGCGGGTTCTTGCCTCCCAGGACGCCTGCGGCCAGATGCCGGACCACCATTCCCTTGGCATTCAAGACGGCGACTTCGACGTCGGTGGCCTCACTGACCGTGAAAGTCAGGGTGACCTGCTCACCGGCGCGAACCGCCTGGGGCGCTTTGGCAAATTCCGGCTTGGCCGCCGAGACCTGTAGCGCGACCACGAGTCCGATGACGCCCGACAGCCAGAACTTCATCATAAGAGATCCTCCCGGTTTGCAATTCCGCGATTTTACGACGGGACCGGCGAGCCAAGCCAGCAAGGCCTGTGGTGACACTGTGGTTGTCATTGTGTCAATGCAGTGAAAGAGGAGCGGACATCGCGCGCCCGCGATTCAGCTGTGTGCCCTGCTCGGCGAGATTTTCGCGGTTTTCTCCAAACCAGGTCGAGAATCGACTCCGCGGAATACGTCCTCGACGTCGCGCTCCGGGGGCGAAGTCTTCGGCATTGGCGCGTCGACTGGGCTGACGGAGTTGAACTGCCGTGTATCGCGCTCGCCAATCTGCTGCCGCCATCTTGCGTAGCACAGGCCCGTGCGTGCGACCAGGGCCTCGTGAACACTGGTCTCGACGATCCGACCCTATTCCAGCATCTCGGTGATCTGCTGTTCGGTGATCGAGTCGAGGGCCGAGGCGGCTACCACGAATTCCATGCGCCGCGTTTCTCAAGGCGCGGCCCGCAGCATGACCCGGCGCAAGTCCATTACCGCGGCCCCTGGCTTCGTCCTTGCCTTGACCGTCAACGTGCAGCGTCCCGGCTTCTCCACCTTCACGGTGCCGAGGACCCGCGGGATGAATCGCTGGAAATGGCCCGTCTCCTCGATCTTCAACGTCAACGTCTGGCCAGCGACGGTCACGTCGACCTCGGCGCCGCCGCTGCCCTTGTCGCAGCCTTGCAGGAGCTCGACCTCGAACGTGCCGGCACTGGGCAGGTCGAATTCCCACTCGGCCCAGTCGTCCTTCTGGACCCAGAAGCCCAGGGTGTCCTTGTGGGGCTCCGGTTCGTAGCGGAGCTTGGTGCCGTGGACCTTGGCGTCGCGAGCGTGCAGCAGGACGGCGCCCGCACCGGCTTCGACCATGGGCGGCTGGTCCGGGTCCTTGCGCGGGAGGACGTCGTTCATCAGGGTGCGCCAGGCCATCAGCTTGACGGCGGTGTCGGAGGCCTTGTCCGCGGCGGGCACTCGCGTCGTGTCCACGTCGGCATAGAGGCGGCGCCAGGGCTTGCCGTTGAACTTTGGGTTGGCGGTGTTCTCCTGCACCGCGCACTCGCGACGCCACTTTTCCAGCTTGCCGCGCAGCTCGGCAACGCGGGCCGGCTCCTTGGCCGACAGGTCGGTCGTCTCGCCGGGATCCTGGACCAGGTTAAACAGCTCGCAACGGCCGTCTTCGTAGTGTTCGAGGAGCTTCCAGTCGCCGTCGCGCACCGCGCCGCCGGGCCGCCCGCCCTGGTTGGTGTAGTGTGGAAAGTGCCAGAAGAGCGGACGGGCCGCGGGCGCTTCGCCGGTGGTCAACAGGCTTGCCAGGTTGATGCCGTCGAGTTTGGCGAGAGGCTGCACGCCGGCGATGCTGAGCAGCGTCGGCAGCCAGTCGGTGGTGATGACGGGTGCGGCGACGACGGCTCGCGGCTTGATCTTGTCGGTCCAGCGCGCCACGAGCGGCACGCGCAGGCCGCCTTCGTAGTTGTAGCCCTTGCCGGCGCGGAACGGGGTATTGTGCGTCGCCGGCGTGCTCGGGCCTTCGGGGACGTGCAAGCCGCCATTGTCGGACGTGAAGACGATCAGCGTCCGCCCGCCCAGACCGAGCGCGTCCACCTTGTCCACGACACGACCGACGCAGTCGTCGAGCGTCTCGACCATGGCTGCGTACACCGGGTTGAAGGCGTCCTTGTGCTTCTTGACCAGTTCCGGCTTCGCTCCGAGCGGGACGTGCGGATTGTTGTGCGCGAGGTACAGGAAGAAAGGCCGATCCTTGTTCTCCTCGATGAACTTCTCGGCACGCTGCGTCAGCTGGTATTCCCCCTTACCGCCCTCATCGGCCGATGGTTTGGTGTTGGCCTCGCCGGGAAAATAGATGTCGAAACCGCGGTCGGTCGGCAGCGCGCCCTTGCCGCCGAGGTGCCACTTGCCCACGCAAGCCGTGGCGTAACCGGCCGGCTTGAGCAGCTCGGCGATGGTCTTTTCGTCGCGCGGCAGCTGTGGCTCGATCTTCGGATGGAGCAGCAATTGCGATGGAGCGTCCGGCCGGCCGGGCAGGAACGTGGTCAGGTGCAGCCGAGCCGGGTTCTTGCCGGTCATCAAGGCTGCACGGGTCGGCGAGCAGACATTCTGGGCCGCGTAAGCGGACGTGAAGCGCACGCCCTGCTGGGCAAGCCGGTCGAGTCGCGGCGTGGCCTGGTCCTTGCGGCCGTAACAGGACAGGTCATTGATGCCGAGGTCGTCGGCCAGGATGAAGACGATATTAGGCCGCGGCGGCGTTGCATCAGCCGCGATCGCGCCTGAGGAGGCGGCCAGGAGGAACACGAGCGCGGGCAGCAGGCAGTTCCGGAACGCGGCGCGGTTGACGCGAGTCATGGTGCATCCCTCGAAACGTGACGGCGAACGCATGAGCTTACCACGGGCTCCAGTCCGCGGCACGCCCGTCCCGCATGAATGCCTAATTCTTAACTACTAATGTCTAATCATTGACAAATCGTCCAAGCCCCAACCCTGCACAAGTGACGCTTTCGTCATTGGGGCTTGGTCATTCCTGAGGCATTCGTCCTTCGTCATTCGCCAATACTCCTCAAGGCTGGAGTGCGATACAGCGATGAAGTACCAGGAAGTCCGTCCTACGGGGTACCACTTTCGTCCCGCATGCCTTACACTACGGCAACGATCCTCCCGAGGTTGCGCCATGTTAAAAACCTGCCTGCTCGTGGTCCTCGCCGTTTCCTGCTTCTTCCTGGTGACCGGCATGCTTGGAGCCGAGCGCCATCCGCTCTCCGCGGGGCGCGCGGGCCGTTCGGTCGTCATGGCCCCGCATGGCATGGTCGCCACCAGCCATCCGCTCGCGGCCCAGGTAGGCCTGGATGTCTTGAAAAAGGGCGGCAATGCGATCGATGCGGCTATTGCCACCAATGCAGCCATGGGCCTGATGGAGCCAATGAGCTGTGGGATCGGCGGCGATCTGTTCGCCATCGTCTGGGACGCGAAGACCAAGAAGCTGTACGGCCTCAATGCCAGCGGCCGTTCGCCCTACAAGGCGACGCGGCAGCTGTTCGCCGACAAGGGCCACAAGGAAATTCCGCTCACCGGTCCCCTGAGCTGGTCGGTGCCCGGCTGCGTCGATGGCTGGGACCAGCTGCGGCAGCGGTTCGGATCGTTGCCGATGGCGGACTTGCTGGAACCCAGTGCTCGCTATGCCGAGGACGGGTTTCCCGTCAGCGAGGTGATTGCCGGTTCCTGGCGTGGCGCGGAGGCTTCGCTACAGTTACACGCCGGTTCGAGCAAGACGTTCCTGATCGACGGCAAGGCGCCCCGCGCCGGCGACGTCTTCAAGAACCCGAACCTGGCGAAGACCTACCGCGCGATCGGCAAGGGCGGCCGCGACGTTTTCTACAAGGGCTCGACCGCGGAAACGATGGTCGCATTCTCGGACAAGAACGGCGGCCTCTTTTCGATGAGGGACTTCGCCGACCACACGTCGACGTGGGTCGATCCGGTGAGCACGACCTATCGCGGCCACGAGGTCTGGCAGATCCCGCCGCCCGGCCAGGGAATTGCAGCGCTCCAGATGTTGAACGTGCTCGAAGCCTACGACCTGAAGAAGATGGGACCGACATCGCCGGACTACTGGCACCTGTTCGTCGAGGCGAAGAAGCTCGCCTACGCGGACCGGGCCCGTTATTATGCCGACCCGGACTTCGGCAAGTTGCCCACCGCCGAACTCATTTCGAAGCCCTATGCCGACAAACGCCGGAAGCTGATTGACCCCGCCAAGGCCCTTCTCGATGTGGATGCCGGCGATCCGAAGCTGGGCATGGCCGACACCATCTACCTGTGCGTGGTGGACAAGGACCGCAACTGCGTGTCGCTGATCCAGAGCAATTACATCGGCTTCGGCTCCGGCGTGGTGCCGGGCGACGTTGGCTTCGCGCTGCAGAATCGCGGCAACCTGTTTGCGCTCGACGACAAGCATCTGAACCGTCTGGAACCCCACAAACGGCCATTCCATACGATCATCCCCGCCATGGTCACAAAGGATGGCAAGCCGTGGTTCGTCTTCGGCGTGATGGGAGGCGACATGCAGCCCCAGGGCCATGTGCAGGTGCTCTGCAACCTGATCGACTTCGGCATGAACGTGCAGGCCGCCGGCGAGTCGCCCCGCATGCAGCACGTCGGCTCCGCGACGCCGACGGGGCGTCCCGCGGCCAGGGACGGCGGTGTCGTGCAGGTGGAGCTCGGCATCCCCGACGGCGTCTTCGACGAGCTGAAGAAACGCGGCCACTGGGTCGTCCGCGCCCGCACCAACGGCGGCGGCTACCAGGGCATCCTCATCGACCCGAAAACGAACATGCTGCACGGCGGGTCGGAGGCGCGCAAGGATGGGTGTGCGGTGGGATATTGATTGGTCGACGGCGGTGGGCAGACGAAACGGCCGCGGGAAATGCCTAATTCTTGACGTGGGCTTCGCAAAGCCGGTCTCATATCAGCGGCACGGTTTCTCCGTGCTCGGCCGTCGCTGCATCGGCGAATCCGCGTTGCCTGAGCGCCGTTGCCATTGCTTCCGAGGATTCGACCTCGCCGTGCACCAATCGCACCGTCCGCGTTCGCCCGGCGAGCGGCACTAGCGATGTCAGGAGATCTCCCTGATCGGCGTGGCCGGAGAATCCCTTCAATGCAACGACGTCCGCCCATTTGTTCCAGTCGCGGCCAAGGAATCGAACCGTTGGCTTGCGCTCCATCAAGCGCCAACCCAACGTATCGGGCGCCTGGAAGCTGACCAGCACCACGCTGCAGCGCGGATCGTCGATGGTGTGCTTCAAATGGTGCAGGACGCGCCCGCCCTCGCACATGCCGCTCGATGCGACAATGACGCACGGCTCGCGGCGCAGGTTCAATTGCTTGCTTTCATCCAGCGACCGTATGTAGTGCAATTGCGGGCCGTCAAGGAAGCTGGGGCCGTCCGCAAGCTGTCGAGCCGCATCGGCATGCAAGTAATTCGGATGCCGGCGATAGACTGCCGAGATGTCGGTGGCCAGGGGGCTGTCGACGAAGATCGGCACGCGGGGCACCTTGCCGGCGTGCATCATCGTCTGGACGTAGTGCACGAGCATCTGCGAGCGGCCGAGGCTGAACGCGGGAATCAGCACCTTGCCGCCGCGGGCCACCGTCTGCTGCACCATGACGCGCAGCGCCTCGGCCATGCGCTCGACCGGTTCGTGCATGACGCTGCCATAGGTGCTTTCGCAAATGACGACGTCCGAAGGCGGCAGCGGTGCGGGATCGCGCAAGAGCGGCATGCCGCGCCGTCCATGGTCGCCGGTGAAGGTCAACGTGCAGTCGCGGCTGCCCCAGGCGATCGTCAAGGACACCATCGCCGAACCGAGCACGTGGCCGGCATCGCGAAGCACCAACTGCACGTTGGAGCTGATCGCGTGCGGTAAGTCGTAGGGGATGGGCACACAAAGTTGCAGCGTGCGTTCCGCATCCTCCCGGCCATAAAGCGGATCGACCCATGGCTCATGGGGCTGGCGCAAAATGTTGGCGTGCTGAGCCTCTTCGGCCTGGATGCGTGCGGAATCCGCGAGCATCAGAGCAAGCAGATCGCGCGTGGGCGGCGTACAGTAGATCGGCCCGCCAAATCCTTGACGCACCAGATTGGCAAGATTACCGCAGTGATCGATGTGGGCGTGGCTCAAGACCACCGCTTTGACGCGGTACGGATCGAACGGAAAGATTCGGTTTCTCTGCCGAGTCTCGGCGCGGCGCTCCAGGAACAAGCCGCAGTCGAGCAAGATCTGCTCGTCGCCGACTTGAACAAGATGCATCGACCCACTAACGGTGCGGGCGGCACCCCAGAATGTGACCGTGGGACCGGAATAGGGCGTTGTCATTGCTTATATTCTACGCAATTGCCGCCAAGAAAGGGCGCTTGATGCCGCTAATCGACTGCCTCTTGACATGCCGTCGCCATTTACGCTAGAACCGCTGTCCTGCCCAGATTCACAAGTACCAATGGCGCAAGGATGCCCAGCCATGACCTCGTCGCTCGC